>JAUIGQ010000104.1 GCA_030429925.1 Bacteroidia bacterium
GAAAGACAGGGCAAAGAATTGGATCACTGCTCTTAAAGGTGAGTACCAAAGTGTAGAGCCAACTAATGCCGATCTAGCCCAAAAAGAGGCTGAAGTTGGTGGTTTCAAGATGATGTAATATGCTGATATCGCTAAAGTGCGTAGAGGAGGAAAAGGCAGGAGAGAAGTGGCAAAAGCGATTCAATAAATCCTGGCCTTATTATAAAAAATGGTTCTTATCAGAAGGCCATATGGCTCGTCCTGGTTTTTTAACCTGCTCTGAGCAATTGGAAGAACATATGCCTGAATTGGTGCCTGTCTATGAGCAGCTTTGTGAACTGGCTGGTGGAGGGGATCTTGCTTCAAGGTACCTGAGCTTATACAATCCTCCTGCATTTATGAGTGGCTGTACTCAAGTAGCCTGGAACAAACACCCCTTTGCATTGATCAGGAACTACGATTACAACCCGAAGTGGTTTGAAGGCAATCTTTTTAAGACCAACTGGCTTAAACCTGTCATTGGGATGTCTGATTGTAATTGGGGATTGCTGGATGGGATCAATGCTGATGGATTGGCAATTTCACTCACTTTTGGAGGTAGGAAGATCACTGGTGAAGGTTTTGGAATCCCATTGGTTATGCGATATGTATTGGAAACTTGTAAAGACACTCCCCAGGCGGTATCTACACTTTTGAGGCTGCCTGTTCATATGTCGTACAATGTCACTATCTTAGATAGAACGGGAAAATATAAAACAGTTTATCTCACTCCTGATAAAGGTCCGCATGTAGATATTGAAAGGGTAGCAACCAATCATCAACAGGATATTGAATGGCTAGAATATGCTGCATTGACAGCCACGAGAGAAAGAAAGATCTATTTAGATGAATTGGTCAATGACGAGAGTTTGAGCAGAGAAGAGGTCAAGCAGCGTTTTTTGCACAAGCCTCTATACAACAAAGACATACAGAAGTCATTTGTCACTCTCTACGGAATGATATATGACCTGGAAGACCTAAGTGCAACTGTCTTCTGGCCGGGAAAAGAGATCAGACAAAGCTTTGAGGAATTCAAAGAAGGAAGAGAGTTGATCAATATTAGCAAACCGAATTTGGGTGAACTGGTAAGGTAAAGATCAAATAGTCAAAGAAGCAAATAAACTAAAAACAAAAGTCAGGCTGAGCGCCGTGCCCGCCGTGCAAGACTCTGGTAGGCGGGGAGTCTTAGCCACTTTATAAAAATAATAATGGAAAACTATAGAAAAGCAAACCTGGTAGCAGGTAAATGGGAAGAGAAAGGAAGTGGAGATTTTCTGCACGTATTACAGAAATTTACAGGAGAAGAGATCGGTAGAATTCCTCAGGCTTCTGAAGAACAGATGGAGCATGCGATAGTAGCTGCAAATAAAGCTTTTGAAACCACCAAAAAATGGTCGGCGGGCAAGAGAAGAGAGATGATGGAAAAGCTTTACAACAAGCTGGATGAGCAGAAAGAAAAGTTTGTCAATCTCATTATTGATGAAGGTGCAAAGCCTAGATCATATGCTGAAAATGAGATTGCAAGATGCTTGACTACCCTAAAGATCGGTTATGAAGAAGCTATTAGGGTAGGTGGAGAGGTAGTGCCAATCGATTTTAATAATGGAGAAGGGAAGACAGCTTTTACTCAGCGTTTTCCAATTGGTGTAGTTGCTTGCATCACCCCCTTTAATTTCCCTTTGAATCTAGTAATGCATAAGGTGGCACCGGCCCTTGCAACAGGATGCACCGTAGTGATCAAACCTGCTCCACAGTCCCCAATGACCTGTTTGGCTTTTGCTGAACTTTTTGAGGAAGTTGGATATCCTGCAGGCGTTATCAATGTTTTATGCTGTGATATTCCTGTAGCAGAGAAATTAGTGAGAGATGATAGAGTAGCTAAACTTTCTTTCACCGGTAGCGATAAAGTTGGTTGGTATTTGAAGAGTATTTGTGGTAAGAAGAAGGTTACATTGGAACTCGGTGGTAATGCTGCTGTTTTGGTTGACGAAGACGCGGAGATTGCATCAATTGTAGATTCAATAGCTATGGGAACTTTCCTTTATGCCGGACAGATCTGCATCTCTACCCAAAGGATATTGGTCCATGAAAAGGTTTATGATGAATTTGAAAAGGCTTTTATAGCAGCTATTGAAAGATTGAAGGTTGGAGATCCTCATGACCCTGAGGTTAGAGTAGGTCCGATCATTGACTCCGGTCACCTTGAAAGAATCGATTCTTGGGTCCAAGAGGCTGTCGAATCTGGAGCAAAACTGCTTATTGGCGGAAAGGTCAAAAGCAAAGAGAACAATCTTTACGAACCTACTATCCTGACAAATACGCGCACTTCAATGAAAGTATGTTCTGAAGAGGTATTCGGACCGGTTGCAGTAATGGAGAAAGTATCGAGTTTTAAAGAAGGGATAGAACAGATCAACGAGTCAAAATACGGTTTACAGGCCGGTGTTTTCACCAATAGAGTTAATCATTTCAAAATGGCCTTTGAGGAATTAGAAGTAGGAGGAGTGATGATCAATAGTATCCCGGGTTTCAGGATCGACAATATGCCATATGGAGGGATCAAAGATTCAGGATTAGGAAGAGAGGGATTGCGCTATTCCATAGCTGAGATGACGGAAGAGAGGTTGATCGTTTATTAGAAATCGCTGCCTTCGAGAGCCTCAGGCAGCGTCTCTCATTTATAATTAGTTGAAATAATGGTGCCTGAGGCTCTCGAAGGCACCATTCCTAACTTCTGCGCCTCGCAGTAGTTGCTCCCATTCCCAAAAGCTCTAGAGAATTATCTATTTGAAAGGAAGAGGTATTCTGTAAAGGATTACCAATTGCTTTTAAGGCAGCTGCTTCATTGGTTTTTACCTTTTTAATAGCCGGATCTATGGGATAAGCATTCATTTTTCGATGATCAAAAGGCTCTAAAAGATCGGTGGCATCGGCGAGGGGTGTATCCATATTCAACCACTCTTTGTAGTATTGCTCTTCCAATATTACGGGCATGCGATGATGCGGGATCTTTTGCAATAGTGAATTTGGTCTGCAAGTGATGATGGCAAATGTGGGGAAGATCTCACCACTTTCCTTGTTGACCCATTCATCATAGATACCTGCAAAGGCAAAAGGTCTTTGTTTGTTTTCCATATATACCAGATGTGGCTTATCTAATTTCTCTTTGGTAGTACCTTCAATAAAGGCATCAGCGGGAACTAGACAACGCTTAGACCTTATCGCTTGTCGAAAGAATGGCTTTTTAATGATCCCCTTAGCACCGTGAAAATTTGGGTCATTCTCCTTATTATGATCCCCTTCAGCTCTTGCATTGATCACATAGGTGGGTTTTTGGGCCCAAAAAGGAGTGAATCCAAAATAGTAAAGTTGAAGCTCATCGGGTTTCTCTGAAGTGATGATCGGTGCCTTTTGTCCAGCGGCTATATTATAGTTAGGACCAAACTCAAAGTTTGCTTGCACCTGAAACTTTTCAGAGATCTCCTTTACCTTGGAAATGATGACATATCTACCGCACATGGTTCAATTTGGATTTCCCGAATTGAAAGGTAAGGAAATCTAGAAGTACTCAATTGTGCTAAAAGTTTAATTGCCACATTTTTCATTGGCACCAGCGATAATTGCATCAAATTCAGATTGACTTATATACTGTGGACTGTAAGAGCTATTTAAACTAGTTATACTGGAATAGTAAGACCTTAAGTGATTCCTAGATCCACACATCAAGCTTTCATACAGATTGACAAGGTCAGTCTTAGAGGTTCTTTGAAGAAAACCTTGGATATCATGAATGTCCAGATCTTCAATGATAGCACCTACGATCATTCCGTCCAATAGAGAGGAGTCGACCTTCGAAATAAGGTCATTATAAATGCTCTGAAGAAGGCTGTCGTTGAACACTCCTCTGTCGGGATGAGCCGGGTCTGAAACTCCGTATTTGGTTAAAATGCTCAATACCCTATCCATGTGAGTTTGTTCACTGTTGCTAATATTTAAGGAAATACTTTGTCCGTATTTATCATAGGTGTATAGATATACATCCCTAGCTAACTTTTCCTCTTCTCTTAGAAAAAGTAGATCTGACTTTTCAGAATCTGTTATAGCGACGAAAGTGCCACCATTTCCCGGTTTTGTGTCATCATCATCTTTACATCCAAATAGGCTTATGGATAAAGAAAGTGTGAGCATCATTCCTATTAACATCTTTGATGATCTTTTCATGCTTCAAATTTTTAGTGTAAATGGTTAAGCTTTTTGTACACTATAAAATTCGACCAAGAAAATGTATTGCTATGTAACTAGAGTTACCGAAGAGAAAACTATCTGAATGATCAGGGATTGAGAAGCATCTTACTATACCTATGCGGGCCTGAAACGACATTCACTATGAATAAACCTTTTGGTTCATATGAAAATTGGGTTCTTTCCTTAAACGAACTTTCACGTAGTAACTTGCCACTCAGCTCATAGATTCGGATGATTGAATTGCCTTTGTACTCGCTAGTAACTTCTCCTTCGCCATTCTGGAATTGAATGGTGATAGATCCTTGAATTAGAGGAGCTTTATTTTCAATGCCTGTTTGGAAAATATATTCGGAAGTTCCAATTGCCCAATGTCCGCTATCTACATGCAATTCATTGCCAATAAAGTATACATGGTTGATGGTGTCATTCAGAAGAGTATCTATTTCAGAAATATTGTGACCTGCATACCAGATCCTCAAGCGATTATTATCAAGTAATGGAGTAATGGAGCGTATTTCTGCTAGGTAATTTCCATTGGTCCAGCTGAAATCAGCCCTTGTGTGTATAGGAATACTGTCGTAATACCATTTATTCAGATCACCATATGATTTGAATTGGTGCAATGCCACCTGCATCCAGTTATTGCCAAAAACAAATTGTGCAACATCAGTAAAGAGAAAAATAGTATCGCCAATCAAAAGGGGAGAAGGTGTAGAAATTCCAGCATAATTCTGAGAAGTAGGATAGATATTGGTCGGAAGTGTAGCTGTTAAGGTCGAATCAAAGAAAGTTCTACCATCTGTAGTTCTTACTAAGCCGATATTCTGGAATCCTACCGAACCAGCCGTAGTGAAAAAGAGATATAATGTATCATTTTTAACCATTGCACCCGGCTCTGCAGTGATCTGACTCATCCACAATAGTTGGGAAGAAGGCTCTAAAACCGGAATAGAGTCAACGTTCCAGCTGATTCCATCTATTGATGTTGCATGTGATATCTTGAATTGAAAAGGATCATTCGTTCGGTATACAGTATTGTACATATGGTATTTGCCCTTGTAAAAAACTACTGAAGGGGTTTCAACTCCTCCCTCATAGTATGTTCCTGCTCTTGCTCTCAATACAGATGTAGTAGGGTTCAACGTCCAATTGTATCCATTTGGAGAAATCCATCGATAGATTGCTAAGGTGTCATTCGGGTGATTGAGTCCACCACGAACACCTGAGAGGTACATGATATATTGACCGTTTACTTTTAAAACTGTAGGGTCGTTCCACGGAGACCCTGCCATCCCATCACCGTATTCAATGATAGGATTTTGTTGGTAAGGTGTAAAGTTTGGGAAATAGGTTGTGTCTTGTGCTAGAAGGCTTTGCCCTATGACGGTAATAAATAAGGAGAGAGTGAGGATGACTTTGAAAAGCTTCATTCTAAGATAAAGTTAAGGGTTTAGAATTTCACCCTCAATACACAGATATCATCGATCTGCTCTTCATCACCCTTCCATTCGGTAAGTTCTTTGTCCATCTTTTCCCTCCAGCTAGCAGGAGGTTCATTGGTTAACTTGACCAAAAGCTTTTTGAAATTTGAGTATTTGTATTTCTTGCCATTTGGACCTCCAAATTGATCGGCGAAGCCATCTGAGAAGATGACAATGGAATCCTCTTTTTCTACTTTCAATGTGTTGGTATTGAAAGGACTGGTTTTTTCAAAGTATCCAATTGGCTGCTTGTCGCCCTTGATTTCTTCCAATTCTCCATTCTTTATCAAATAGATGGGATTAAAGGCTCCGGCAAATTGTAATTCTGATTTTTTATCCCAGATGCAAAGGGCGATGTCCATTCCATCACTAACCTTGATCTTTTCGCTTGTGAAAGTTTCAATTACCAATGATCTAAGCTTATCCAAGATCTCACCGGCTGTATTCAATTTGAATTCCTGAATGCATCGATTCAGAGAATTGTATCCCAATACACTAACCATGGCACCAGGTACACCATGACCTGTGCAATCGGCTACTGCAAAATAGACCTTTTCAGCAGTTTCAACCATCCAATAAAAATCTCCCGATACAATGTCTTTGGGTTTGAATAGGATGGATGCATCAGGCAGAGCAGCATCCAGATCAGCATCAGTTGGCAGTATTGCATCCTGCAGTCTTTGAGCGTAGTTGATGCTATTGATGATCTCTTTGTTCTGTGTGCTTAATTGAACATTTTTCAGCTTGATCTCTCTGGTTCTTTCTTCAACCTCTTTCTCCAGCTTTTCCGTTTGTTGGTTCTTTAGTTCATTGATCTCCTCCAATCGTTTTACTGCCTCTTTTTGTGCACTGATCTTATCGATCTGTGTCTGTCGATATCTTCCCGCCATTGCAATGGATAAAAAGATCACCTCTGTACCTGAACCGAATTTGAGGGCATTGGAGGCCAAGAACTCAGAGTGGATGATATCCACATTGCAGAGTATAAAAAGGATGGAACTAAGTGTGAGAGCTACAAATGCCAATAGAATGGGTACTTCTACCTTCTTTTCTTTCTTTGCTTTTAATCGAATTCCAAGCAAGATATAAAGTACTGCCAAGAAGGAAAGTCCATTCAGGAAGGGGAAGGTGTAAGCGTAAAGTATTCCTTCAGTAAAACTAACGATCAGACTTATAACAAGTAGAATGATAAAAACATTGTAGCCTTTATTATATCTAGGGAAATCGTCCTTGAACCCTAAAAACTGCCTGACATACAAATACATTCCCAGCATTGAAGTAGCAGCAAATATCAAAATAGCATGATTTCCTAACCAGGGAAGGCCTCTCCAGAAATATTGGAAAGCCAGTCCATCTAGAGAGAATTGAAAGATGGCCAATGAAAATACATAGGCAACAAAGTAGACATATAGGTTCTCCCTCAAGGCAAAGCCGAAGAGAGAGAAAAGAATGATGACAAGGATAAAAAGACCGTAATACAAGCCAACGAAGAAGTTTTCCTGACTGGCGAACTGGGTGAAGGCATTTACATCCCAGAACTTAATGGGCAGCTTGAGTATCTCTCCATCACTGGTGGCTTGTACGATCAAAGTTCTCTTAGAAGCAGGAGGGAACTCTTGCGAAAAAATGAATTTCCGATGTTCATATTCCCTTGTGCAAAAAGTGAAGTCATCACCTGCTATATGCTCTTTGATCAATAGGTCGTTTTCATCGAAAACATATAATTTAACAAGGTTTGTTAAGGGCCTGACCAACTCAATATAATAGTGCAATTCCTCAATTGAGCTGTTTTCAACCTCTAATTTCATCCAGTAGGTTGAACGAGTAAAATCCATATAAGGGATCTCTGCTTTAGAAGTGAAAAACAAGCTGTCGAGCTTTGGGTCATTCAAGACCTCTTCCACTTGGTATTGATGTTCAGGATCCTCTAATATTAATGCTTGAGGAGCAAAATGGCGAAACTCTGAAATACTGGAGATCTCAACTATCTCTTCTTGAGCACTTAGAGAGGAAATAAGGCAAAATGCCAAAAACAAAAGAAGGTAGAAACGGTTGTTTTTCATGGAGATAAAGACCTTACGTTTACAAGGCGACTTTGTTCAATATTTTAAGCCTATTTTTTAATTCAAGGCTGAAAGTTACATCATGAGAGTTTAATTTTATAGAATGATAGGTTTTCGTTTTGATCAATATACTGAAAGTGAGAAGGATGAAAGCACCTTTGACAAGCTGTTGAAGGTCTTTCTAGAGCTCATGACCTATACTTCAGGCGACTTTGAGGAAAGTTTTAAATGGCTGAGAGAATTAGATGATGAATATGGGCTGAGTACCGAGGATTATACCTTGGAAGATTTTCGCAAAGAATTAGAGGAAAGGAGTATCATAAAACAAGACCAAAAGGGTAGAGATATACTGAGTGGAAAAGGAGAGCAACTAATAAGGAAGAATGCACTGGAGCAGATCTTTGGAAAACTCAAAAGAGGTCAGACAGGGAATCACAGCACTCCATTTGCAGGTGGCGGAGAAGATGAAACTGCAGAACTCAGGCCTTTTCAATTTGGCGACAGACCTGAACAAATTTCATTAACAGATTCATTTAGGAACGCACAGATCAATCATGGAATAGATCAGTTCAAGATCACTGAACAGGACCTGGAGATCAAAGAGAGCTTTTACCAAAGCAGAATGTCCACAGTCTTGATGATCGATATTTCCCATTCAATGATCTTGTATGGAGAAGATCGTATCACGCCTGCAAAGAAAGTTGCTATGGCATTGGCTGAGATGATCACAAAGAAATATCCAAAAGACAGTTTAGACATAGTTGTATTTGGAAATGATGCTTGGGAAGTGAAGGTCAAGGACCTTCCTTACTTATCGGTAGGACCCTACCATACCAATACGGTGGCCGGCCTAGAGCTAGCAATGGACCTATTAAGACGCAGGAGAAATCCAAACCGACAAATATTTATGATCACTGATGGAAAGCCAACATGCATTATTGAGAATGGAGAGTATTATCAAAACAGCTGGGGACATGATCCAAAGATCATTAATAGAACGAT
>JAUIGQ010000105.1 GCA_030429925.1 Bacteroidia bacterium
TTGTCTTGTGTAGCTAGGAATAAAATGACAAGAAAGAACATTCTCACCATTGACAACATAACCATGGTAAACTTAGGTGAAGATGGAAGGCCTATGCCACATGGAAAGACTCAAGTAGAGTATGTAAAGGATAGATTGAAGGAATAAACAAAGAAAAAAGATAGATAGATGAGAATTTTAGCCAAATTAACTGCAGTACTTTTGCTCCTCACTCAAACTCACACTTTACTTGCTTGGGGACAAACCGGACATAGAGCAATTGCTCAGATCGCCATCAATCATTTAGATAACAAGACCAAGAAGAGGCTTTTTGAGATCATGGGTCATGAGAGTCTGGTAGAGGCATCAACCTGGATGGATGAGATCAGAAGTGATTCTACCTGGGATTATGTTAAGACTTGGCATTACGTTACTATTCCCGATGGAGAAACCTATGTAAGTTCAGAGAAAGAAGAGAAGGGCGATGTTGTAGAGGCCATTGGAAGGATGAAAGAGATCATTCAAGATGAGGGAAAAAGTAAGGAAGAAAAAAGAAATGCCATTGCTATGCTGGTACATTTGATCGGAGATGTTCATCAACCCCTACATGTAGGAAATGGAACTGACAGAGGAGGGAACAATGTGAAGATCAAGTGGTTTTATGAGAGCTCTAATTTGCATAGGATCTGGGACAGCGAAATGATCGATTCAAAGCAGTACAGTTATTCGGAATTGGCTAAATTGGTCGACCATCCTCATGAGGTTGAGATCATGAATATTGATAATACAGATGTCAATGTTTGGGTTGCAGAATGTATGAAGCTTAGACCGCAAGTCTACGATCTAACCAATGAGGAGTATCTGTCCTATGAGTATATGTACAAGAATTGGGATACAGTAAAAGAACAAATTGAGAAAGCAGGTAGAAGGTTAGCTGCAGTTTTAAATGAAGTATTGGGTTAAATGATGATCGAATCCAGAAGATTAAAGAAAGTTAAACAGTTTAGATATATTGGAATTTCCGAAGCTATATCCTTTTTAGTCCTGCTTGGAATAGCGATGCCTCTCAAATACATTTATGATATACCGGAAGCAGTTAAGTTCTTCGGCTGGATCCATGGAGTGCTATTTATGGCCTATGTTGCTCAGCTTATCTACCTAACCGATAAGTTGAAGTGGGAGCTATCCAGGGTAAGTGCTTATTTTCTTGCAGCCCTATTGCCTTTCGCCCCCTTCTTCGTAGATAAGAAGCTGAGAGAAGAGTATAACTAATTCCTGTAGTTGAGTTCAAACCATTTCTGGGCAAGGAGTGATTTTGCATCGTGAAATTCATAAGCCAAAAAATCCGCTTCATCCATTTCAACAACATCGATCTCTTCATTCTCACTTTCTAATCCACCGCCTTTTGAAACCTTCTCACTGACCTTCGCATAAAAAAGTGTCATGTGCTCAGTAATTGGACCAGGAGTGGGATAGAAGGAGTGTAGCAGTTCTAATTCATCTACTTTATAGCCTACCTCTTCCAGAACTTCCCGCTTAGCTGTGATCTCAATATCCAAATCCTTCTCTTCGATCTTACCGGCAACGATCTCTAATAAAGGTTTTTCAGGACCAAGTCGGAACTGCCTAACCAATATGACCTTTTGTTCCTTTTGATGATGCACAAGAACTGCAATACTATTAGGCGTTTCAAATTGCTCTCTTTGAATGAGTTGACCATTTGAAGTTTTTAGATCGACAAGATTAAGTTTGTAATGACCGCTGAATACAGTCTTCTTTTTAAGAATCTCCATGGATTTGTAAATTAGCTCCTTTTAAAAATATACCTTTCAGAAATGAATTTTGATGAGATCAGGCCGTATAGAAACGACGAAGTAAAGGAAAAGATCAGAAAACTTCTCGAAGAAGAACAATTTACTCAAGTGGTTCAATATGTGATGCCTGAAACTCCCTTTGAAATGGTCAAAGGATCTATGCTTCAGATGCAGACCATTAAGGACTTTCAATCAAAGATCATTGTTCCCATCGTAGATAAGTTGATACAAAAGACCACCAATGATTTAAGTGTTGACGGATTAGAGAATATTGAGAAAGGCAAGGCTTATCTATTTGTTTCCACCCATAGAGACATCGTTCTTGATTCAGCATTCATGAACTTCATACTTCTTAATAATGGCCATGAAACAGCAGAGATTGCTATTGGTGATAATTTAATGAAGATCCCTTGGGTGGTAGATCTGGTAAAACTAAACAAGAGTTTTATTGTCAAGAGAGATGTGCCTAAGGAGCAGAAGGTAGAAGCTTCAATGCAATTATCAGCTTATATCAATCACACCATCACAGAAGAAAAGGAATCTATTTGGATCGCTCAAAGATCAGGAAGAAGTAAGGATGGTAATGACCAAACAAATCCAAGCCTGATCAAGATGTTCAATCTAATGGGTAATAGAGAGACCGTTGTCGAAAATTTAAAGAGTCTGAACATCGTGCCCGTTGCTATCTCCTATGAATTTAATCCATGTGATGTTCTAACCATTCCTGAACTAATGACCGTTGCAAGAGGAGAGAAGTATGAGAAGGCTCCAATGGAAGACATGATCCATATGGGAAAGGGTATTGAAGGAGATAAGGGGAGATGTGTAGTGAGTTTTGGAAAACCTATCAATGAGAAGCTGGATCAGCTAGCGGATATCAGGAATAGAAATGATCTATTAAATGCTGTTGCAGAAGAGATCGACTCACAGATCCATCAGATCTATCACCTGATGCCTACTAATTATATTGCCTGGGATCTCCTTCATCATTCAGAGCAGTTTGTCGATGAGTATAGCGAAGAGGAAAAAGCAGGATTTCAAACTTATATGGAAAGCAGGATCTATGATGTTGAGGGAGATCAGGATGAGATCAGAACCACTTTTTTAAGAAGTTATGCCAATCCCGTTGAGAATTCTCTAAACCATTGAGTTGACACCCATTCCAAAGAGCGAAAAATCATACTTCACAGGATCTTGAGGACAATATTCCTTTAAACTATTGGTGAGTTCTTCTACCGACTTCCAGTCATTTTGCTTTCTTTCCAATAGCCCCAGTTTTCTTCCAACAGTAGCTGTATGAACATCCAAGGGCATCATCAGCTCAGAGGCACTGATCTTATTCCATATGCCAAAATCTACCCCTTTGTTGTCCTTTCTCACCATCCAGCGCAAGAACATATTGATCCTTTTAGCAGAAGAGCCTTTCAAAGGGTCAGCCAAATGTTTTTCTGTTCTTTTCAAATGCTCAGCAGAGAAGAAGATGGATTTGAAATTTGAGATCCTATCCTTCATTACATTGCCGTTTAAGAAGACTTCTTCCAGACTGTTATGAGAGTTGTAGATTTGTTTCAAAGCATGGATAAAATAGATCAGGTCATCTGAATTGAAGGTTCTATGTACGAAGGATTGAAATTGCCTGAGGTCTGATTCATTATGGTGTATAATAAACTCATGTGGAGCTCCCTCCATTAGTTCCATCAATCGATTGGCATTCCTGATGATGGTCTTTCTCTGTCCCCATGCAATGATTGCCGAGAGGAATCCACTAATTTCAATATCCTCTTTTTTTGAGAATTGATGGGGAATAGAGATGGGGTCGTCTTCTATGAAGTCAACTTGATTGAATCGCAAATAATTCTCCTCTAAAAGGTTGAAAAGCTTTTCAGTATCAGTATCTTTAGCAAGCATGGAAAAAGAGGATTTCAGACGATTAAAACTCTCGCAAAAGTATGATTTGATCAAGAAGAAAGCGAAGTACCTTGCCAATAGGAAACACGGAGGCTTTTTGATCAATCTATATGCTTATTCTTCCTACTATGTTGAAGTTTGGAAGCCGGTGGGAATTAATCTGATCCAATGGATCGAAGTGGTGAACAGAGATGAGATCCTAGATTCCTATCTGCAGGACTTTAAATTGGATATTTGATAGGAAGAGCAAAGAAGTATGAGTTAAGAGACAAGAAATGCACTTGCTGTTTTAGCCTCCAACTCTTTTGGTCTTAAATCCCTTCTTCTGCAAAACCTCCATTACTTTCTCTCTCTTCTCACCTTGAATAAGGATCTCTCCATCTTTTGAACTTCCACCAACACCGCAAGCTGATTTTAGAGTTTTGGCCAGATCCTTTAAGTCTTCATCAGTCCCAATGAAACCTCTGATTATGGTAGCAACCTTTCCGCCCCTTTGTTTCTTTTCTATATGAACTTCAAGGGTTTGCTCGTTTGGACTTAGGGTTTCCTGTTCATCTGATCCAAATTCCGGTTCATAATCGGGATTGGTAGAGTAGGCAAAGCTTTTATTGTTCGATCTTTTTGACATATTCACAAAATTGATGATTTCATTTCAGGATGCCTATGGCTAAGTCATTAATTCTTTTACCTTTGTGGCGTTGTTGGTTCTGCTCCATCTTTTTGGACAGATTAAAAGGGAATCCGATGAGAATTCGGAACTGTACCCGCAGCTGTAAGCTCCAATAACTCTTGTTCAAACCACGCCACTCTCAATAATAACCTAGAGGGGAAGGCCGATCAAGGGGGAGTAAGTCAGAAGACCTGCCATAACTAAAATGCTTTCGGGATTAAAAGCGAAGAGTTAGCATCTGCAGGATTCTACCCCTTTGTTTTCCCGGTTTAATTAATTTATTGTAATACAATGCAATTAAACCATAGGGACATAAGATCAACCAAATCTTACCAATGTTTAGTTGCGCCTAAAATCTTTCTAAATGAAGAGGATTTCTCTAGTTGGCGCTCTACTGATCAGTATCAGTTCTTTTGCGCAAGAAGCAATTATTGTCAATGGTGGCCAATATGGCAACTCGTCTGAAGATGCCAATGTATTGATCTATGATCATACGAACAATCAATACAGAAGTATCGACACCATTCATACTCAATCTGTTCAAGAAGTGATCCTGGACGGATTTTGGGCCTATGTGGCTGCTCAGGATTCTATTGTAAAATATAACCTCTCAAGTGGCAGCAGAGTCGCTGCAGCTAGATTTCACGGACCTAGCACTAAATCGTTGGCGCTTACCAACGGATTGCTGCTAGTAGGTAATTGGTATGGGAAATCCAGCCACAATCTATACCTATATGATAGCGGCTCACTAAACTTGATCGATTCAATTGCAGCTGTTGATAAAGGAACTAAGTCCATTTTGATCAAGAATGGTGTAGCCTATATCACCCAAAATAGACAAAATGGAAATTATCAGGATACCTTGGGAAGCATCCTTCGATTTGATATTGCTTCAAGAACCATTACGGATACAATAACTGTAAATGGATATACAGGAGATTTCGGTGAGTTGATCGAAAATGCGAGCGGAACAGGGTTCTACGCCTTCAATTCAACTTGGAATACAATAACAACAGTGGATTATTCTACTCTTTCGGCGACAAATACAAATTTCCCTCTCGACCTTAACATAAGCAGTCGTTCGCATTATTCGAGAAGGGCAGACACCCTCTTTGCAAGGTTTGGAAATGGAATTGGAGCTATTGATCTAAGCAATCTTGCTATACTGGATTCATCGATCATTGATACAGTGGTGACCGCCTTCAGCTATGACAGTCTGAACAATTTATTCTTTCTTACTCAAACCAACTTCTTTAGCTACAACTATGGAAAGATCTATGGTCGTTCGGGAAATCTGCTAGCACCTTTCAATGTTGGCTTTTCACCTGAGGTGATAAGAATGCACTATGGTGGAACATTAGGCCTGGATGGAGCTTTTGTTCAGCAATTGGACTTTGAATTCTATCCCAATCCTGCCAATGAGCTGCTGAATATCCGCATGGATGAAGCTGGGATCCTAAGAGTATTCAATATGAATGGATCATTGGTTTTAGAAGAAAGACTTAATACCGGAAGATCAAAATTGGACATTCACAGTTTTCCGCAAGGAGCCTATATGGTGAGAATTGAATCGAATGGATCTGTCGGATCCAAAATATTGATCGTTCAATAATGAGGGTCACACTTTTAATAACAATCGTTGGATTCTGGTTTAGTTCCTTTGCTCAAGGAACTTTTCCCGGAGTTGTTGGCGATAGCAGCACTGATGCTATTCACAAGGACTCGGTGATCATACAAGGCTGGGCCACTCATTGTAGTATCCATAGAGGCTGGCAAGACATCACAAACAAGAACTTGGGCAAAGCAACTGTTGGGGATTCTTCCTTGGCATTGGGAAAGGCGTTGAGCAATGGAGTGGTGTCTTTAGGTGATAGCGGAATAGCCGTTCTTGAATTCAATGGATTGATATACGATGGACCGGGACCCGATTTCGCCGTATTTGAAAATTCATTTTCCAATACTTTTTTGGAGTTAGCTCATGTAGAAGTAAGTTCAGACGGACAAAATTTCTTTCGTTTCCCATCCTCCTCCTTAAGTGATACTACTACTCAGATCGGTGGATTTGGAAACGTTGATGCAAGAAACCTTCACAATTTGGCCGGAAAGTATGTTGCGGGTTATGGAACTCCTTTTGACCTAGGTGAGCTTTCGGCTACCGCAGGACTTGATATTCAGAACATCAGTCATATCAGAATAATTGATGTGATCGGTAGTTTAACAGACTCTATTTGCAGCAGAGATGCAACAGCTCGTAAGATCAATGATCCCTATCCAACCCCTTTTCCATCTTCCGGCTTCGACCTTGATGCTGTTGGGGCTATCTATATGAAGGCTGTCGGAATAGAAGCTATGAGTACTTTATCTGTGGAAATCTATCCGAATCCGGCCAATTCATCTATACGGATCAAAGGGTTGGAGTTATCTGGCTGGGAATATCAAATGTTTGGTTTAGATGGGGCCTTAAAGGAAAGTGGCAAAATAGTGGAGTCTAGTATAGATGTTAGCAGATTAAGCAGAGGGCAATACATATTAAGACTGATCGGTCCTGATCAAATCATCAACAAAAAAGTGATCTTAATTGATTAAGTGGAATTACATATCATTTGATTTATTAAGGCCCTTTTCGCTGATAGTCTGCCTTTGCTTTGTTTCAATTGCATATTCTCAGGATACAATCAAGATCAAGCAAGTTCCTATCTATGGCAAGCCAAGCCAATCTGTTGAAACAAAACAGCAATTGGTTGATTCACTGAACTTCACAAATGCCATCAACAAGGATCTAGGGGAAGGTTTACAAAAATTCTCTCATGCCTTCGTCAAATCATACGGCATTGGAAGTCTTGCCACCGTTTCATTAAGAGGGGCCGGAAGCAATCACACTCAATTGAACTGGAATGGAGCTAATTTGAACAGTGCTTCCAATGGAATAGTAGATTTCTCCTTGATACCTCCCTTTTTTACAGAAGAGGTTGCCGTGTCCTATGGTCAGAACAGTTTAGAGTATGCTGCAGGTGGTCTTGGAGGTTCTGTGGGAATGAAGAATGCCATTGATTTCTCCAAAAAAGAGGAAGTATTGATACAGCAAAGTATAGGAAGCTTTGGATATCACGCTTCCGGATTAAAGATCCATCTTGGAAAGAAGAAGTTCAGATCGGTGAGTAGATTGCTATACAAATCAGCTAGAAACGACTTCGAGTATCAGGATATCTCAGAAGAAGGGGCTCCAAAGAAGAAGATCAACAATGCCAATATAGAACAAAAAGGACTCTTGCAGTCCTTTCATTACCGACCAAGGTCGGATCAGAGAATAGACCTGCATTTATGGTATTTTGATTCTCATCGTGAACTTCCCAATATGATCACCCTTAGAGATCTTGAAGAGTTCCAATACGATGAGAACTTTAGAGCTCAATTGGGATTGCATCAATACTTGGGAAATAGTAAGCTGACGATCAACTCCACCTTTTTGAGGAATAAGATCAACTATCAAAACAATCAGTTAGAGGCAGAGAGTAGAAGTCTCAATCACAGCTTTCGAAATTTTGTTCAGGCTGAGTCGAAGTGGAAGTTCATGAAATTCAATGCAAGGTTGGATATAGATCATGAAAACAGCAGACAAGAAAACTATAGCAATGAGAAGATAGAGCGTAATAGACAAGCTCTATTCACAGAGGTAAGTAGTAAGATCCGGGAAAAAATGAATATTGCTCTATCAGCGCGACAAGAATTAATTGAAGAGGATTACTTTCTCTTGCCTCAGGCCAGGTTGGACTATACATTAAATGAAGGTGTGTTGAATTACTGGTTGATGGCCGGGAAGAATATGAAGTATCCAAGTCTGAACGATCTATATTGGTCGGCTGGAGGGAACCCTGACCTTCAAGCTGAGACTAGCGAGAGCATAGAGCTTGGGCAATTGTATCAATGGACTCTTTTTAAGAAACATCAGTTAAAAGCAAAGGCAACTTTGTTCTATTCTCACATCAATAACTATATACAATGGGTGCCAACTGATCTTGGATTCTGGCAAGCACAGAATGTGAAAGAAGTGGAAAGCAAAGGAGTGGAACTTGATCTTAGCTTAGGATTGAATGGAGAAAGAGTTCAGCAGCAGATCAGTTTTATTTACAATTATGTGAGCAGCATTAATCTGGAAAAGTCTCATGAAGAGGATGAGTCGGTTGGTAAGCAGTTGATCTATGTACCGGAGCATCAGTACAATCTGAACTATAGGATCTTCTTTAATAAATACTCCCTTTATGCCAATTGGCAATTCATTGGGGCCAGATATCTTCTATCCGACAACAGTGATTACTTACCCTATTATGACCTTCTAGACCTTGGACTGTCTCGAGATTTCAAGATCGGAAATGACCTTTTAAGCTTGGGATTTAACTTAAAGAACCTAATGGATATTG
>JAUIGQ010000106.1 GCA_030429925.1 Bacteroidia bacterium
TCTGATCAAGCTTAATTGATTACTTCTTTAGACTGATCTTTAGGTCAGTTAGATTGGGATCTGTATTACTAACAATGGTGAGGATCAATTCTATTTCACCCTTCATATTAGTAGCATCGATCTCAATTCTTATTTGTCCCTCTTCCTTTGCTTCAAGGGTAGAGGGATATTCTATTTGAGCACAATCGCAATTGACCATGATATTGTAGATGTCTAATGCACTTCCTCCTTCGTTCTTCACAAGAAAGACCCTGCTTAGATCATTCTGTTCTACAAGACCTAGATCATAGCTTTTGCTGTTAAAGCTCATCTTTGGAGGCTCATATCCTTCCTGACTATCAAACTTCTTCTTTTCTCCACCTTGATTGCTCACTGCGATCAGTTCTATTTTCCTTTGGGAAGCAGCTTGTGGACTGTAAACTGCAAGGATCTTATCTTTCTCTATGCTAGGGTCATTAAATGCAAATTCTCCAAATGGTATCTTCTTGATCTTTAAGGAGCCTCCGCTTGAGTTTGTATTGTTAATGTATGGCAACAATGCTCCACTGTTATATTCCTTAAAATAATTGATCAAGCTTTCAATCCTTCTTAGTGTAAGCTTCAGATTATACTCGGCAGCTGAAACACTGCTGGCAAAACCTTTTATGGAAAGTTCTATCTGACTACCGCTCTCAAGTGCCTTATGAAGTAAAGGGGTAAAGAATTCAAGATCTGAAATGCCTCCACCAACTTCATCCTCAAAAAATGCCTCCAATTCCAGTTTAACATCTTCGTCTTTTACATATTGTCCACCTTCATCAAACTGACTTAGGTATTCATCTTTCATCTTTAAATAATCCTTTGCCAAAAGGATATAATTCTCTTTGGTGGTGCTATCCTGAGAATTAGGGTTGGGAATGTCGTTGTGAAAATAAAGATCTAGGGGTAGGTATTTGTTCAAGGTAATAATATCCGGAACTAATGTATCTGCTGCTTCTTCCTCTTCCTCAAGTGCCAGCTCCTCATAGGGGAGGTAATAAAGATTATTACAGCAATAGTTCTCACTGTTGTCTAGCTTCCTGTTAGAACTGAGAATAGCCTGTCCATTTGACCTACTGAAGTAATAGTCATCTGCAGGAGAGTTGATGGGGCTGCCTAAATTCTTTGCTTCTTCAAAACCACTCAACCAACCACTGGTCTTGAAGATATCAAATCCACCAAATCCAATATGCCAGTCGGAACTAAAATACAACCACCCATCCTGGTAATAGGGAGTGATCTCATCTCCTTGTGTATTGATGCTAGACCCTAAATTGATTGCTTCATCAAAACCAAACTCTTTCTTCTCAGCTATCCAAAGGTCCATACCTCCAAAGCCTCTTGGCCTATTTGAACTAAAGACGATATACTCTTTGCCTTTGTATGAAAATACTTCCGGTTGGGTGTTGTTGTAATTGGGAAAATTAACATTCTTATTGAGTGCCTTTTGTTTAGTGATCCTGTTGTTCTCAAATTCACCTTCCCAGATCTGACAGTTGTAATTAGTATCGCAAGCACTGAAGTATACATGCTTGCTCTTCTTTTTATGAAAGCTAATATTCGCCAAGTGATAATCCTTTAATTCACTTTCTGTCTTTACTTCTAAGGCAGAGCCTTTCTTGTTAATATTTGAGTGATAGATTCGATTGAAATAATGCAGATCATTAACAATCTCTCCATCCTCAAGGCTGTCTGCCCTTAATGAACTAAAGTAAAGATCCCCATCTATGATCCTTGCTCCATATTCAGAAGCATCAGTGTTGAATTGATTGTCGAAGGCTTGAATTTCATCATTGACTACTTTTTGCTTCATTGCCCAATTATTGGCATCCTTACTTTGATCTATCCGCTGATACCAATAGCTTTTTCTATCAGACCTGTATGGGATCAAAGCTTTACTATAATATCTCCTTGCTTTTCTATAATCCCCTGAACCCCTATAGGATTCAGCAAGCAGATAGTATACATCCGGAAAGTTCTCACCTTTATCGATCAAACTAGCCTTAAAAAGATATCTCGATGCCAGTTCCATTTGCATCATCTCCATCAAGCTCTTTGAATAATAGTAAAGCACTTCAGCATTTGAGGAATCTATATCCAGTGCTTGTTTATAAACCTTGCTAGCACCTAGGTAATCACCCTTTGAATAGTATTCATGTCCAACCTCGAGGATCTGCTCGGTGTTCTGTGCATAAGCAGAACTCCCCAGACCAAAGAGAAAGAGAAGAAGTAGCTTTCCTATAGGAACTTTGGACATCTCTTGAATTTTTTAATAATTGGGTTATATCTACTAAAGATATAGGTGATTGAAACTTCAGGTCCACCTCTCTGATTGGAGGCTACTTGCAATGAAGAAATATTGATATCATAGCTAAAGCCAAAGTGCCATTGATTATAGTCTAAGCCCACTGCAGGAATAATTGCATCTTCAGGCCTCCACCATACTCCCAAATACAAATTCCGCTTATAGTAGCTGCTGCTGCTTAAGTAGTATCTAAAATTGGTTCCTATCAACATCTCTCTATAATCTCCTTGCATACTATATAGAATAGAAGGGAGGATGTCGAATTTTTCGCTCAGATATTGCTCTGCTTCTATAAAGAAAGTTGTTCGCATATCTAAAGGCTCTGCCTCTTCATTAAAACTTTGTTCAGCCTGATTCAAATTGAAAAAAGCTACTCCCAGTTCAATTTCCCTTCGGGTATCCATTAAATATTCTAAACTTAGACCGGTGTTCAAGGCCAGATTTGTAAGGGAGTTATTGGAGAAATTTTCACCACTTCCCAATTGTCCGTTGTATTGTCCGCCTTGAAACTGATTATCGAAACTAAATGCATTATAGTTTATGGATCGATTATTTATTCCTGCTTGAAGTCCCACTTTCAATGTTAGACTTGAATCAATGTTCAGCGCCTTGAAGTAAGAAAGGTTGAATAAGAAAGAACTAGATTGTAGATCACCAACCCCTGCTTTATCATTGTAAAATAGCAATCCAAAATTCAGCTGAGGAACCTTTTTGATCAATGCCTTTGCATCTGCAGCTATTGAAATGGTTTGATAAGGCTCACTAATAGAAGACCATTGATTCCTGAAGTTGCCATTCAATCTATAATCCCCATTAAAGCTGCCGCATAATGCAGGATTTAAATTCAGATAAGAACGATTGAATTGAGAAAAATGAATGTCTTGCGCATAATTGAGCAAGGGAAATAAGGCTAGAAAAGACAATAGAAATCTCCGCTTCATTATCTGATCAACGTTATATTGCCTTTATCAGTGTATTCTTGTCCATCAAAACACTCGACGGTAAGATGGTAAACAAAGACGCCGGGGTCCGCCTTCTTGCCCTTGTAGGTGCCATCCCATCCCAGGTCTTGAGAGGTTGTTCTAAATACCAATTCTCCCCATCTGTTGTAGATTGAGAATTCAAAAGTATCAATCACTACTCCTCTAACATAAACCACATCATTGTTGCCATCACCATTAGGAGTGAAGGCTGAAGGAACGAATATGTCCGGAATAGAGCAGTTGATCTCAGCAACCCCAATCCATTTCTGGGCTGTTACTTCACAGCCGGTTTGTTGATCGGTAATGGTTACTTGAATCATTCCCGAGAGCGGGAGCTTGAGCTCAGGATTGCTAGAGTAAGGATCGTTGAAGTACTCAGCAGGTGACCAAGAATAGTTCAGGCCTGATAAATTACGATTGGTGCTGAGCTGGATACTTTGCCCTTTGAAGATAGAATCTGCAGAACTGATGATCTCTGCATCCTCAAAACGAGGAATATTTACTTCCACCAGGCTTGAACTCGAATCTTTGCATTGAAGCTGGTCCGTTACTGTAAGATAATATCTTACGTCAGCTGAAGGTGAAACCTGGATCATTGAGGTATTTTGACCGCTAATTATTTCAGAATTTGGACTCCAGTTGAAGATGTAAGGAGGGAAGTTGCTTGTAACACTAGAATTTAGAGTGATGGTATCTTCAAAACAGATCGACTCAAAGTCAACAAGGTCGATCAGGATCTCATTTACATCAACTTGTATTGAAGAGTCTGCTTGACAGATGCCATTAACACCTTTGTAGTAATAAATGGTATTCAAGTTCGGAGATACAATGATCGTGCTGTCTCCGGATCCATTTAGAGGATTTTGGAAGTTTGGGTCGGTAGACCAAATAAAGGAAGTAGCTGTTTGTCCGTGAAGAATAGAAAGTGGAAGGCTTGAATCAGCACAAATAACGGTATCCTCTAAGAAATCCAATTCAACACCTTGGTAAACGGGTACTGAGCTCTCAATGGTATCTGCAATATTACATTGTTGATTATAACCCAACAAAGAAACGGTGTAAAGACCCGGTTCAGTGTAGTTTAAAACAGGTGTTTGATCTATATTCGTACTACTTCCATCTCCAAGAAATATCCTGAAACTGTCCGCATTTACAATAGTTGTCGAAATTTCATAGATAAAAGGAGAGCAAGATTCATCAGGCAGAGGTTCAAGGTCTAACTTAAAAGGAACCAGGTCAACATCAATCTGATCCTCTATATAGCAATATCTATTGCTGACCTTAATAAAAAAAGTGCTTGAGCCTTCTTGATCGATCTTCAATGAACCATTTGAAGGGTAGTTGTTCAGTGTGTCTGTAAAATTGCTGTTGGAACTCCATAAATAGCTATTGATTCCTGTTCCTGTTGCTGTTTGTGTTAAGGTAATGGAATCTAATCTACAGGCCAGCGTATCCGGTATGGGGTTTAAGATAATATCATTGTCAACAACATGTAGGTCGAGTAGGAGGGTATCCTTGGAATTACAAACATTGTTTTCTACTGCAAAGCTTATCGTATAATCTCCGGGGTTTGGATAGTTGATAGTTCGAGATTGATTGGTAGAGTCTAAGATTCCATTATCAAAGTCCCATTTGTATTTATCAATATTGAAAGTGCTGGAAGAAAATGATACACTGCTGTTCTCACAAATGGTATCCTTTCCAATAATAGCTTCATAGATCACCGGAACATAGTTTACAACTAAGGTGTCGAACTGTGGACAGGCTTGGGTAATGGTATTGGTGGCCTGAACATAAAAGGTGTCTATGCCAGCTTGCATTTTTATCTTTAGAAAGGGGGTAGCAGTTGTGTCAAAAGGGTTGGAGAAGTACGGATCATCCGACCATATGTATTGATTGGCATTGGTTCCATTTGCGTTCAATTCTACTGAGTCTATTGAACAAATGGTAGTGTCAGTAATGGCATCTAGAACAATGTCATCAGGATAAACATAGATCCTCCTTCTTCTAAAATCTCCGTTGTTACAAACTGTATCTTCAACAAACTGGGTGATATTATATGTTCCGGGATTTCTGATCACTATAGTGGTGTCGCTGAACTTACTATAGCTAGTATCTCCATTGAAACTCCAAATAATGGTTGACGCCCTCAGACTGTTATCTATAATATGTAAACTTATACTGTCACCGGGCTTAAGGCAGAAGGAGTTGATATTGGTATCTATATCAAAACTGGCAATTGGTAAGATCTGGAAGTCGAACTTTAGCAAAGCATTATTGCACCTAGGGCCCCTTTCTGTTGGGAAAGCACTGTTTGGACTAGTAGGGAAGTCGTTTACTCCTGAACAGGAGGCACAGATCGACTGGAAGATCACGCCGCTTTTGCTGAACCTGCTCGTTCCACCATCCACATGATCCGCAGAGTTGGTTGCTCCTAAGTAACTTCCATAGATTAGTGAGTCTAAATTGTTGTTGACAACATAGAAGTAAAAATCATTGTTGTCTGTTGTATCTGAGAAATGATCATCAGAAAGAGGCATATTGTTGGTCAGGGTTTTTGCACCATCCGACCCTAGGTCACCTCCCCAACCGGATACATAGATGTTCTGACAATAGTCTACAAGAAAGGCAGTTGGTGAAATGTTGATAGTTCCATTACCCCTTCCATCTCCAAAGGTATGCGAAAAGAGCACTTGGGAAAGGGTAGAGTCGAACTCCATAATGAACTGACCTGCAGATGCATTAGCGATTGAAGAGTTGATGATAGGATAGTTAGGAGAGGAGGTCTGACCAAGCACATAGAAGTTGTTATCTCTGTCATTTTCAACAAAATAGACTTGATCATAACTGGATGAGCCTATGAAAGTACTGTGAAGTATTTGGCCACTTTGAGACATCACACAAGCAAAACCATCGCTTCTTCCTCCAAAGGAAGTGCTGTTGTATGATCCACTTGTAACAGGGAAATTACTGAAGCTTCTTGTCCCACCACCAATTAGCAATTTGTTCTTATTTGTTACTTTCAAGGAATAAACTGCATCATATTCTGATCCGCCCAAATATCTAAACCAAATCTCTTTGTCGAGGTCAGGGGATATCTTTGCAACTAATCCATCTTGGGGTCCACCAAGAGAGGTAGTATTCGTTGTATCTAAGTTGGGAGAATGTGTTGATGCGCCTATGAAAACAGTATCTCCATCTCCAACAATGATCTCTCCTCTGAAATGGTCGCCATAATTATAGTTAAGTTTTGTATCATGGCTTAGATAACTATTAGAGGTTGATCTGTCGAAGTTCATTCCATCAGTGCCAGCTCCTCCATAGAAGGTAGATGCGCGGAGGATTTTACCATCCTGACTTAATTTGGTTAAAACCATATCAGTGCCGGTGGTGAAGTTCAAACCGTATCCACTGGAATTGGAATAGTTCAAGCTTATGGAATTTGTTTTTTGAGGTTTTAGAGCATTGGCTGTAATAGGGTAGTTTGCTGAGCTACTTATGCCGAGAATGATCAATTCTTGACTGCTATTCACTACCATACTATTAACAGCCTCTGAGTATTGTCCTCCTAAAAAAGTGCTGTACCTTAAATTATTACCATTAGATGAGAATTTACTAATGGCAATATCAGTGGCACCTCCATTAAAAGTTGAGTCATAACCAATTAATGTTGAGCTGTTATACCCGGGAGAAAAGATAGTTCCACCCATATACCCATTTAATGAGGCATCATAGGTAGCGGTCATCCCAAAGTTATCTGCTCTGTAGCCTGAATAGGTAGAAAAGACAATTGCAGGATCAATAATGAGGGTGGAATTTGGGTCATATTCTCCTAAGATCCTTATACCCACAGTATTTTCATCAATGAAATAGAATTCAGAAGCTACTTCAACCTTTTCTCCATCCTGTATGACATAGGCATAGGGACTTTCTTCAATGATCATCCCGAAATGATGATGAATATGTAGTTCTCCTTCCTCTAGTTTGATCTGATCGGCACCTTTGATGTTCATCCTAATGTTCAGAGGATCTCCTCCTGGCTCCAGAATGAAATCATATTTTAGTTGGTCATTTTTCAGATAATATCGCAGAGAAGTTTTCTCGTAAATATTCTGATATTGGATCCGGTCATATGGTTTGACATCACTTTTCCATTTTGCAGGATCGTTGCCAATAAAGTAATTGTAGTAATAGGGAGCGGGTTGAGAAGGGAGAATATTTGTCAGCTTATTACTGCCTTCAAATTCAATTCGGATGGTCTGCATTCCCTTTTTGCTATCAGACTCCTCATGCTGGTGATCATCACCAT
The DNA here is from genome assembly GCA_030429925.1 of Bacteroidia bacterium. Taxonomy (GTDB): domain Bacteria; phylum Bacteroidota; class Bacteroidia; order Flavobacteriales_E; family Vicingaceae; genus UBA1494. The sequence continues at coordinate 7,616 of JAUIGQ010000106.1, forward strand.
GGCGCTCATTATGCAAACTGGAAGGGGTGAACTGATACTGTAGGGCATTTGACTCGAAAAAGAGAGCATTGGATCCAAATTCTAGTTTGTACTGTACAGCATGATCCCACTGCCCTAAGTTGATCACAAAAGGGTATTGCCCTGATACTTCACCATCTTCAGCTTGGGAAATGATGGATGAGAATAGGAAAAGAAATAGAAAAAAGTACTTTCTTGCCAAACTAAATAGCTCTTTCAGTAAAGTTAACCAAAGCTTAAGAAAACTATACAGATATAGACGAATAGATGTGTGGATTGGTGGCCTGAGAAATAGGAGTATTTTTATCTTCCCAGATGAAAAGATCAGTTCTAATAGCAGATAGTGGATCAACAAAGACCGATTGGAAGTTGATCGATGCTGAAAGTGTGCAATATTCTGCAGAAACCATAGGCCTCAATCCCGACTTTCATTCTGCGGAAACTATGTTGACTGAATTGAAGTCTCTGTCTGCAAAACTTGATGTTGCCTCACCTAATGAAATATTCTTTTATGGTTCGGGTGCATCTTCTCAAAGCAGACAATTGCCCATCATCAATGCTTTAAAAGAAGTATTTCCCAACTCAAGTCTTTACGTAGATCATGATCTATTAGGAGCTGCAAGGGCAACTCATGGAATACAGAAAGGACTGGTTGGAATCTTGGGTACGGGAAGTAATTGTTGCTCCTATGATGGTGACAGTATCACAGAGGAGTTTAGAAGCGGTGGTTTTATTTTAAGTGATGAAGGAGGAGGTGTTGCTTTGGGAAAGATGATCCTGAAAGCTTACATAGAAGATTATCTTGCTGATGAATTAAGAGCTGATTTTGAAAGGGAGTATGATCTAAATACAGATAAGATCTTACATAAAATGTACAAAGAATCTTATCCTAATAGGTTTATAGCATCTTTTAGTCGCTTTGCAAAAAAGCATCAAGCTCATGGCCAAATAGCAGAGATGATCCAAAAGAACTTTGATGACTTCTTTGAGTTGAAGGTGAGCAGGTTTCATGACCATCAAAACCTTGACCTAGGAGTAGTAGGTTCAATGGCCTTGTATTTTGAGGAACAGGTAAGGGCTTCAGCAGAAAGACATAAAGGTAGCTTAACCAAA
>JAUIGQ010000107.1 GCA_030429925.1 Bacteroidia bacterium
TTGTCTGGGTCATTAGAAAGTTTCAACCGGATGTGATCGTTACGCGCTTTCCATCAGACGGAAGAGGAGGGCACGGACATCATACTGCTTCTGCAATATTGGCTGAAGAAGCATTTGATCTTGCCTCAGACAAATCATACGCACCAGAACAACTAAAATACGTAGATGTCTGGCAGCCAAAAAGGTTATTATGGAATACCTCTGTTTGGTGGGATCAGCAACTACCGGAGAAGGCAGCTAAAGAAGAAGACTATATCAAGATCGATATTGGGGCCTATAATTCTGTATTGGGTCTCTCCTACTCTGAGATCGCATCAGATGCCAGGTCACAGCACAAAAGTCAGGGATTTGGGTCGGCAAGAGCAAGAGGAACGCAGATCGAATACCTTAAGCACACTAAAGGTGAACAAGCAAAAGAGGACCTTTTTGAAGGAATAGAACTGAGCTGGGATCGATTAAAAGGAGGTGCTGCAATTGAAGGAAAGATCGAGCAGATGATCAATGATTACAACCCAATTGAGCCGGCTAAGAGCATTGATGCCTTATTGGAACTCTATGCAAATGTTGAGAAATTACCTGCCAACAAATTCAAAGAACAAAAGCTCAAAGACATAAAGCAATTGATCTTGGCCTGTGCCGGAATCTATGCTGAAGCACTAGCTGAAGATTTTATTATCTCTGGGGAATCTGTTGATGTCGACTTTAGAATTGTCAAGAGGTCTGATGTTGATTGTTCAATTAGCATGATCAAAGGCTTAGGTGCTGAAAGAAGTATAGACACAAGTTTGCCCTTCAATACTGAATTGAGCTACAAGATCACAGCTGATCAGAAATTCTTCAAGGGGGTTGATCATCCTTATTGGTTGGCTGAGGACTATGACGAGATCAGCTTCTTCATGCCCGGGCATGCCGGTAGTCCTGAAAATCCAAAGAGGTCCGTTTCTTATACCTTGAAGATCAAAGAAAAAGAGATCCAATTTAATGAAGAGCTTGATTATAAATGGACCGACAGAGCCAAAGGGGAATTACATAGAGATGTGATCCAGGCACCTGAGCTTACTTTGAGTTCCATTGAAGAATCGATCTTGTTTACTTCCGAAGAACCTAAGACCATAGGTTTGATTGCAGAATCCCACAAGAATAACATCAGTGGGAACATAGAGATCCATCTTCCTGAGAATTGGAAAGCCGAACCATCTACTCTATCATACAATATGAGTGAGAAGGGACAGCAAAGAAAGTTAGAGTTCACTTTGTTTCCACCAAAAGAAAGCTCCATTGGAGAAGTTACTTTCTTGATGGATGGCAATAAACTAAGGGCTATTCAAAGGATCGAGCATGATCATATCAAACCACAAATTAGCTTTCCATACTCCAAGATCAAAGTCACTAAACTGGCATTAAAAGGAACAGATAAAAAGATTGCCTACATAGAAGGAAGTGGTGACTTGGTTGATGAAAGCTTAAAGCAACTTGGCTATAGCATTGATAATTATTCAGCCAATGAGATCCTTACTGCAGACCTTTCAAAATACAACACTATTCTGGTTGGCATAAGAGCATATAACACAGAAGACAATATCAAATCGGTAAACGAAGTTCTCAATCAATTTGCAAATAATGGGGGAACCGTGATCGTGCAATACAACACTTCCAGAGGTTTGAAGAGCAATCAGATCGGACCCTATCAATTGGAGCTATCAAGAAACAGGGTAACCGACGAATTTGCCACTCCAACATTGCTGAATGAGAAGCACCCGATTTTCCAATCCCCTAACAAGATCACCCAAGAGGATTTTAAAAATTGGGTACAAGAGAGAGGATTATACTTTGCCGGAACTTGGGGAAGTGAATATGAGGAATTGATCGCTTGGAGCGATGAAGGAGAAGAAATGCATAAAGGCAGTCTATTGGTTGCCGATCATGGAAAAGGTAAATTCATTTATACCGGTATCTCATTCTTCAGGCAATTACCGGCAGGTGTGCCCGGAGCCTATCGACTATTGGCAAACCTAATAGCCTACGGACAAACTGAGCAAGAGTAATGAGTAAAGAGCAAGAAGAAATGAGCAAGAGTGAAGGTAGCGAACATGAGGCTCCACCATTTTTTAAAGACTGGAAAGGACTCTATGCATTCGTCCTCATTTTTGAACTTGCCCTTATTTTATTGTTCGTTCTGATAACCCAAAGCCTAGGTTCATGACTAATTTGGGTTGGGTTGATTGGACTGTACTTCTAGGCACTTTGATTTTCATTGTAGCTTATGGAGTATGGAAAAGCAGAGGAAGCAAGAACATAAAAGGTTATTTATTGGGCGACCGTTCTTCCAATTGGTGGACGATCGGACTTTCAGTAATGGCCACTCAAGCATCGGCCATTACCTTTCTTTCAACTCCCGGACAAGCATTCATGGAAGGGATGGGATTTGTGCAATTCTATTTTGGACTGCCATTAGCCATGGTGATCATATCAGCGGTTTTCATTCCACTCTATTACAAATTAAAAGTTTATACGGCCTATGAGTTTTTGGAGAACCGCTTCAACAATAAGACTCGATTACTCACAGCTTCACTCTTTCTTTTACAAAGAGGGTTAGCTGCGGGAATCACTATTTACGCCCCTGCTATCATTCTGTCACAGATCATTGGCTGGAGTTTGAATTTCACCATTCTTTTCATTGGCATAATGGTGATCATCTATACAGTTTCAGGCGGCACCAAGGCTGTAAGTCAGACACACAAACAACAGATGGCTGTTATCTTCATCGGAATGTTCATAGCTTGCGCCTTCCTTGTCAATTTCATCAGTGATCAGATCGGCTTTTCTGAAGGAATCAAGCTTGCCGGAAGCATGGGAAAAATGGAAGTGATCGATTGGAATTTTGATCCATCCAGTCGTTATAATATCTGGTCGGGCATCATAGGAGGCCTTTTCTTGCAACTCAGTTATTTTGGAACTGATCAATCTCAGGTGCAAAGATATCTTGGTGGCAGATCTCTTAAAGAAAGTAGATTGGGCCTAATGTTTAATGCATTGTTAAAGATTCCCATGCAATTCTTTATTCTTTTTGTGGGTGTGTTGGTATTCCTCTTTTATCAGTTCGTGCTTCCACCCTTGCATTTCAATCAGGCGAATGTTAATGATGTAAAAGCTTCAGAATATGCTGTAGAGTATGAGGAATTAGAAAACTTGCATCGCGACCTTCACGATCAAAAGAGATCATTGATCTTGGAAGGAGTCAGATCAGAAGATCAGATCAATAATTTAGCTGTGAAAGAGATCGCCTTAATGGATCGTGGGAAAGAGCTGATCAAGCAAGCAAACCCATTAGCAGAGACTCAAGATGATGATTACATTTTTATCACCTATGTGATCAATTATCTGCCCATTGGAATTGTAGGCTTGTTACTTGCTGTGATATTCAGTGCTGCCATGTCATCCACTTCAGCTGAGCTCAATGCTCTTGCTTCAACAGCAACAGTTGATATCTACAAAAGGAACATCAATCAAAAAGGCGATGATAAGCACTATCTAGCAAGCTCAAAGTGGTTTACCTTCTTATTTGGTGCATTTGCCATAGCATTTGCAGCATTAGCCTCTTTGTTTGACAATCTGATTGAGGCGGTGAATATTCTTGGTTCATTGTTCTACGGAACCATTCTAGGTGTTTTTTTAGTGGCTTTCTTTATCAAAAAAGTAAAAGGAAATGCAGTTTTCATTGCTGCCATAATATCTCAGTTGTTCATCATAGCCCTATACACTCTAAATAGATTGGAGATCATTGATATTGGGTATTTGTGGTACAATTTGATTGCGCCTGCAATGGTTGTGCTTTTCAGTTTAATTGGACAAGCTTTTATAACTTCGGAGAATAAATAAGTCATATCATATGAATTTAAATGACCGTCCTCGAATCAATATAGAGAAAGACACTTTAGATCATATCATAATTGGTGTAGGTTGGATCGGTTGGATCGCTTTGATCCTAATGCCAATCTTTTATTACTCAGAATTACCGGAAGAAATTCCACGTCATTATGGACTAGACGGACAAGCAGATGCTTGGAGTGGCAAATCGGTCATATGGTCCTTGCCAATGATTGGAAGTATCTTATTCTTTGGATTACTGATCCTTAGAAGATTTCCCCATATTCTAAATTACCCAACCAAGATCACGGCTGAGAATGCTGAGCAACAGTATCGAATGGCCGGAAGAATCCTCAGCATCACCAATACGCTGATGGTGCTAGCTTTTTCCTATATCACTTTTGCAAGCATACAAAATGGTTTGGGAAGAATGGATGGACTTGGAAGCTGGTTCCTGCCTGTTTTTGTTGGTTTAATTTTGCTTTCAATAGCCTACTACCTCTATCAAATGCTTGCTATCAAGAGAAAATAACTACTACTTTTTAACTATTTCGTTTTTTACGTAACGCTTTTTACGTACCTTTGAATGGTGAAAGTACCTAAGAATCCGTTTTTGCTTGGAGGCTACCATTCAAAAGAATACTTCTGCGACCGAGAGAGCAAGTTAGCAGGACTGAATAATCATTTACACAATGAGAGAAACATAGTGCTCTTTTCCTGGAGAAGAATGGGCAAATCATCCTTGATCAAAAGGTTTTTAACAGAAAAGGAAGAATCGGGGAAGGTAGAAGCCATCTTCATTGATTTGCTCGCTAGTAGAAGTGTAAAGCAAGCTATAGAATTGATCATTGAAGCAGTTTATCAAAAGTTCGGAACTACAGAAGAAGGTTTTAGTGCTTCATTTAGCAAATTGATCGCCTCCTTGGGAATTCGACTGAGCTTTGACCCTATTAGTGGACTCCCCTCCTTCAGTCTTGGATTGGAGGAAGTTAAAAGTCATGGTGAAAACCTCAAAAGCATTGGAAACTTTCTAAGCGGAAGAAAAAAACAGATCGTCATTGCAATAGATGAATTCCAGCAAATTGTCAATTATCAGGAGGGAAATGGAGAAGCTGTATTTCGCACTTTCATGCAGGAGTTTCCTAACATCAGATTCATTTTTAGCGGGAGTCATCGCAAGGTGATGACCTCTATGTTCTCAGACAGCAACAGACCCTTTTATAAAAGTTGCAGCTTGATGGGACTTGGTCCAATATCCAAAGAGAAGTACTTTCCTTTTATACAGTATCACTTTGAAGAGGATAACAAGAGTATTGATAATGAAACTTTAGAGCTGATCTACGAATGGAGCCGCGGTCAAACCTACTCCATTCAACTCTTATGCAATAGACTTTATGGGTCTAACCATGTGCCAAGTACGGAGGCAGTTGAAAAGATCATTGAGGATATACTTGAAGAAGAAGCCGCGGTATTCTCCAATTATTTTCACTTGCTTCCAAAAATGCAATGGCAGGTTTTAAAAGCCATTTCAAAAGAAGGAAAAGTTAGCAACCCACTCTCTAAGGAATTCCTAACGAAGCATCATCTTGGAGCTGCAAGCTCTGTCAATACAGCACTTAAGTCCCTTAGTGATAAAGAACTATTGGCTTGGGAAGAAGGAGAGTATTTCGTTCACGATCTGATCTTCTCAAGATGGCTAGAAAGAAGACCTTAGTACATCTCTCAAATTATTAACTTTGACACAAACAAGATCAAGCCATGAACAATCTACTAGTAGCTCTAGACCTGAACAGCCCTAAACACACAGAAACTATTATTGAGCATACCATCAAATTAGGCAAGGCATTTAACTCAAAATGTTGGTTGATCCATATTGCCCAGCCTGATCCTGAGTTTGTAGGTTATGATGTTGGTCCACAATACATTAGAGATGAGATTGCAGAAGAGTTTAGAGGCGAACATAGACAGATCCAAAGAATTGCCGAAAAGATCAGCAATGCAGGTTTAGAATGTGACGGCTTATTAATTCAAGGTCCTACCGAAGAATTGATATTAGAGGAGATCAAAAAATTGAATATTGATATGCTGGTCTTAGGCAATAAAAAGAAAGGATTCCTGCAAGAGGTTTTTATTGGAAGCGTGACCAACGATCTTATTAAGGATGTGCGTATTCCAATTTACTTGATCCCTTTAAACAAATAATATCCAGCTACCCATTAAACCTTTTCTACTGCAGCTTGTCTATTCATTTAAGACTAAGAGATGAGAAGCTTATTTACCGTTATTCTATTGACCTTTGGATTGATCTCCTTTGGACAATCCAGAGAGGAATTCCCCTTAAGCGGCCAAGTGGTCGATGAAAGTCAGAATGCTATTCCTTTTGCCAATGTAGCTATCTATAGAGCTGCAGATTCTGCTATAGTGAAAGGTGGAGCAACGGATATGGATGGGAAGTTCACTCTCTTATTACCCAATGGAGAATACCATTTGAGCATTTCCTTTCTCTCTTACGAGACCCTTAGTAAGAAGAATATTAAAGTCTCAGGTAAACCCATATCAATTGGACTCCTCAAAATGAGGCCCAATTCAAAAATTTTGGATGAAGTTGAAGTTAGTGCTGAAAGAACCCAAATGGAATTGAAGCTGGATAAAAGAGTCTTCAATATTGAAAAAAATCTTGCAAATGCCGGTGCCAATGCTGCTGAGATCCTAGACAACATCCCTTCGGTTCAAGTAGATGTAGAAGGAAATGTCTCCTTAAGAGGTAGTCAGAATGTGAGAATACTTGTTGATGGCAAACCTTCTACCTTAACCGGTACTAGCACCTCAGATGTACTAAGACAGTTTCAAGGCAATATGATAGAAAGGGTTGAAGTGATCACCAATCCTTCTGCCAGGTATGATGCAGAAGGGGAAGTTGGGATCATAAATATTGTTCTAAAAAAAGAAAAACAGAAAGGCTTTAATGGTTCAGTTGAAGCCGTTGCCGGTTTTCCGGAAAACTATAGAGCCTCTTTCAATTTGAATTATCGGTCAAAAAAAACAAACTTCTTTACCTCTTATGGTGGGGCATATAGACGTTCTCCGGGTTCGGGAGAAAGCTATCAAACTTTTGATAATGGCGACACCTCATACATCTATAGAAGCAAGAGCGAAAGAGAACGTGGCGGAATCTCTCAAAACTTCCGACTTGGAGCAGACTATTTCATCAACAACAGGAATACTGTCACCCTATCAGGTCTTTACAGCTATGACGATGAATTGAATATCTCCAAATATGAATATCGCGATCTCTATGCGAACAGCGAGCTATATCGATTGGTTGAACGAGAGGATGAAGAAGAGGAAACCGGTCATAATGTAGAAGGCTCGTTAAGGTACGAGAGAAAATATTCCAATGAAGATCAAAAGTTTATAGCTGACTTGCAATGGAGTGAAAGCGACGACTTGGAAGAATCAGATATCTTAGAAACCAACTCATTAAGCAATAGCGTCCTAGAACAAAGAACCAGTAATCTGGAAGCCAACAGAACCATACTTGCACAATCTGACTATCTCTATCCGGTTGGAGAAAATGGACTTTTTGAAACAGGATTTAGAACCACTTTTAGAACAGTAGAGAACGAATATTTTGTTCTAGAAAAGGATTCTGGATCCACTAGCTTTGAGCTTCTTGATGAATTCAACAATGACTTCTTATACACAGAAAATATCTATGCAGCCTATCTGATGTTTGGGAATGAAGTGGGTAGTTTTTCCTATCAATTTGGGGTCAGGGGTGAATATTCGGACATAGGCACCGAACTAAGGCTCACAAAAGAAAAGAACTCTTGGGAATATTTCAATTTATTCCCTTCAGCACACTTGACCTATGAGTTGAAGAACAAGGACAATTTACAGCTTAGTTACAGCAGAAGGATCAATCGTCCGAGTTATAGATATTTAATGCCATTCCAAACCTTCAGTGACGCAAGGAATCTTTGGGGCGGAAATCCTGATCTACAACCTGAGTATACAGACAGTTATGAATTGGGGTACTTAAAGTATTTCAAGAATGGCTCCCTCTTCTCATCAATCTATTACAGATATAGAACAGGCGTAATTGAAAGGATCACAATTGTTGATGATGAGGGTTTTACCCAAAGGAGACCAGTTAACTTGGCTACGGAGAACAATTTTGGATTTGAGTTTAACGGTAGTTATGACTTTACCAAGAAATTCAATATGAACGCATCGGTCAATGTATATAGAGCCATAACAGAGGGCGAATACCAAAGTGTTGTATTGGAAAATGATGTAATTACCATGAATTCTAACTTAATGGCAAAGATGGAGATCTTGCCCAAAGTTGATTTTCAATTGAATGGAAGATACACGGCACCTCAGAAAACAACTCAAGGGAGACAAAAGTCCATCTACTCAATTGATATGTCCATGGCAAAAGATATTCTCAAAGGAAAAGGAACGATAGTCGCTAGCGTAAGAGACCTATTAAATTCCAGAAAACGAAGGTCCATTGTAGATACAGATGAATTCTATAGTGAGTCTGAATTCCAATGGAGAGCGAGACAATTCTTACTGACCTTTAGCTATCGAATTAACGAAAAGAAAAGAAGAGGCGGAATGCGCAGAGACATGAATGGAGGTGATGATTTCTAGCCACCTTCCAAAGTTGATATTCAATTAATTAAGCTAACTGCTTGACTTTCTGAGCATAAATGCTTACTTTCGCGCTCTTATATGCGTCACAGTCAGACCATTTCTTTTTACACTTTAGGCT
>JAUIGQ010000002.1 GCA_030429925.1 Bacteroidia bacterium
TGTGCGGTATCTCCGTTCCCGAAGAACTGGGAGGATTTGGTAAGAACTTCGTCACTTCCATGCTAACGGCTGAAGTAACCGGTGCAGGTTATTCCTTTGCAGTTGCTTTATCTGCTCACACAGGAATTGGAACCCTGCCCATCCTCTATTATGGAAATGAAGAGCAAAAGCAGAAATACATTCCCAAGCTAGCCAGCGGAGAATGGAAAGGTTGTTACTGCTTAACAGAACCGGGTTCAGGATCGGATGCCAATTCAGGAAAAAGCAAGGCCGTTCCTTCTGAAGATGGATCGCACTATCTATTGAACGGACAAAAAATGTGGATCACCAATGGCGGTTTTGCAGAGATCCTGACGGTATTCGCCAAAATTGAGGACGATGAGGATCTGAGTGCTTTCATTTTGGAGAAAGATTACGAAGGTATTACTATGAATCCCGAAGAAAAGAAAATGGGGATCAAGGGTTCCTCTACCCGACAGATCTTCTTCAACAATGTGAAAGTGCCCAAAGAGAACCTTTTGGGCAAGAGAGGAGAAGGCTTCAAGATCGCATTGAACATCTTGAACATTGGTAGAGTGAAGTTGGCAGGAGCTGCCCGAGGTGCCTCCAAGGCTGCCATTAGCAGATCGGTGAATTACGCCAACGAAAGAGAGCAATTCGGCAGGTCCATTGCCAAGTATGGAGCAATTCGACACAAACTGGCAGAACAGGCTATCAAGACTTTTGCAAGTGAATCTGCCTTGTATCGGTTGAGTCAAAATATTGAAGATACCATCAAAGCCAAAGAAGCGGAAGGAGTTGAAAAGCAAGAGGCCACCTTAGCCGGATTGAGAGAATTTGCCGCTGAATGTGCCATTTTGAAAGTGCACGGATCAGAAACCTTGGACTATGTGGTGGATGAAGGAGTACAGATCTACGGTGGAATGGGTTATTCTGCCGAAGCAGATATGGAAAGGGCGTATAGAGATGCAAGAATCAATCGGATCTTCGAAGGAACCAATGAGATCAACAGAATGTTGACGGTAGATATCATTTTGAAAAGGGCTTTGCAAGGAGAGTTAGATCTATTGGGTCCGGCTCAAAAGGTGGGAGAAGAATTGATGGAGATCCCTGATTTTGATTTTGATGACTCCGGAGCTTTTGCAGCTGAGAAAAGAACCGTTCAGAATTTCAAAAAGGCAGTCTTGCTGGTGGCAGGAGCCGCTGCCAAGAACCTTACTACTACCCTAGCCAAGGAGCAAGAGATCTTGATGAACATCTCAGACATTGCCATGGAGACCTACGTTTGCGAATCCATGTTACTAAGGGTAGAGAAGATGAGCGGAATGGAAAAAGACTCCAAGCTACAGGAAGATATGATGCGTACTTACCTCTACGATGCCGCCGACCGCATTCACAAATACGGAAAGGATGCCATCAATGCCTTTGCAGAGGGTGATGAGCAGAGAGGAATGTTGATGGGGATCAAGAGGTTTTCAAAGGTAGAGCCATTCAATTCCAAAGAAGCTCGTCAGCGCATTGCTCAGAAATTGATTGAGGAGAATAAATACTGCTTTTAGCAGCTGGTGCCTTCGAGAGCCTCAGGCACCAATTTTACTTAACGTTCCGCAGGATAGCTTGTCGTGGCCTGAGGCTCTCGAAGGCCACACAGAAGAGATTCTACCTTCTACTTGTTCAACGAGCTGATATTTGACAATTCAATCCTCTGTGTGACTTTGAGCTACTCAGTGAAACTCAGTGACACAAAAAGAATTATTTAGATTGACTAGATTATTTAGGTTGACAAAAGCGCGCACACGCACAACTCACTCCTACGCGCTTCAACCACAGATCTAAAATTTAAATCTCCATCTCCTATTTCACTTCCTTCTTCAACGATCCAGTCAAATTCTGAAAGTTGGTTCCGGAGGGTGATTGGAAGATCTTTAGATCGAATTGCTCAATGACCGCTAGTGCATGATCAAAGATATCTGACTGCACTGCTTCATAGTTAGCCCAAGCAATATCGTTGCAGAAAGCATAGATCTGCAAAGGCAATCCATTTTCGGTTGGAGGAAGTTGTCTGACCAAGATCGTAAGGTCCTGATCGATCTTTGGATGGTTCTTCAAGTATCGGAAGAGGTAGGCTCTAAAGGTTCCCAAATTGGTCATCCTTCTTCCATTGGAAACTTCCCCAGTATCTATCTTTCTTTCTTCATTGTACTTTTTAAGCTCCTCCTCTTTCTCTTCCACATATCCTTTCAGAATGTGGATCTTCTTGAATTTCTCCAACAGCTCCGGAGTGCAGAACTTGATGGTATGCTGATCAATATTGATAGCTCTGGCAATCCTTCTGGCGCCGATCTCCTCCATCCCTCTCCAGTTCTTAAAGGAATCTGAAATGAAAGAATAGGTTGGAACCGTGCTAATGGTCTTGTCCCAGTTCCTCACCTTCACCGTTGTCAAATTGATCTGGATCACATCTCCATCGGCACCGTACTTATCCATTTGCACCCAATCACCCACTCTGATCATATCATTGGCCGACAATTGTATACTGGCTATAAACCCCAATATGGTGTCTTTGAAAACCAGCAGAAGAACCGCCGTCATGGCTCCAAAGGCTCCGAAGAAATACATCACCGATTTATTGGCAAGAATGGAAAGCATCAAGACTCCCAATACGATCCCTATAACGATCTTAAGTAATTGGAAATAACTATCTAATGGCTTGTCTTTGAATGACTCTACTCTTCCTAGAATCACTCTTACGACATCCAAAAATCTAAATAGGATCACCATTGAAAAACTCACTAAGGTGATTCTCGAGATCCTAAGTATGAAATCATGCCAGGCAGGATAATCATCAAAGATCAACTGTATCCAATAGAAAATGAGAATAACGGGAGCAAGGTGCGCAATGGCAGAAAACACATTCTTCTCGATCAACAGATCGTCCCAATCGGTTTTACTTTTGTCGGCCAAGCGGCTAAAACCGGATATTAGGGTCAATCTCAAAAGTCTATCAACCAGAAATCCAATAATGATAGAAATGATGATCAGGAACAGAACTGTTAGCAGCTCTGCTAAAAATGCTGAAAGTCCTACCTCTTGAAAGTATGCGATCCAATCTTGTCTTAACTTATGAATTATCATCTACGCTTTCTTTTACGTTCCGGGTCTTCATGAAAAAAGTACCTCAAATCTACTGTTAAATAGTTTCCCAGTATATCAAAATAGACCGTCTCCTTTTGGAGATTATCTTCCTTGTAAAGCACTCCGGCCGTGGTGATCTTACTGAACGGTCGGTGGAGGGAGAACCCCAGATACAAAAAGCCGCTTTCATAGGTTCTGTACTCAAAACCAACATTGGCTTGCAGTGCCGGTACTACCCAATAACTTCTTGAAGAATAATGCTCAAAATAGGTATCAAAGCTTTGCCAGTCGGACGGAAGAAAATTAAGATTGATCCCAAAGGCATTGTTCAGATAGGATCGCTCTCCTAAACGAACATAGATCAATGCCAATACAGGCAGCTCATAGATCACATAGCTAAAGTCTGAGTTCCCTTCAAAATTGTTGGAGTCTATGCTAATGGTAAGATCGTAGTTTCTCTTGCTGTAATTGATACCGGTTTCAATGGAGAATTGATCGTTCAATCCTTTTCTGATCACCATTCCGAAAGCGTAACCATTGGAAGGGTCAATGGTAAAATCCACTTCTCCCGATTCAATGGTTTGAGGACCTGTGTTGAACAATTGCCCGCTAATGATCGGTTTGATCTGAATACCAACGGTGGTGATGTTTGATTGAGACCACAAAGCGGAGACAAGAAACAAGAGACAAGAGACAAGAATGGTTCTTATTTTCCATTGTTGGTTCATGCTGGCAAAAATAAGCTTAAGAACTTAGAAGCGCACCTGCGATGGCAAGCCCCAGAACAAGCAGTGAGATCACGATCAAGATGATCCGAAACGCCTTGTCGGGAATAAAGGGCTTGCGAAAGTGACCAATGGTCAGGTAGTTCAGCTTCTTCACTCTTTCAAAATCAGAGCTTCTTACACCGAAATAAATAGTTTGATCTCCTTCCACATCCACTTGCTTCTCATAATACAATTCCTCTTGGATCAAGAGATTTTCGAAATGATCTGCTTGTTCAATAACCTTGTAGAAGAATACTCTTTTCTTCTGATTGGTAGGATGGTCTTTTATGTTGACGAGTATCATGAGTTCCCAACTCTAAGCTTCTGCCCCACTCTCAAGGGTCGGTTCCTTCTGATCCCATTCATCTCACAAAGCTGTGTGATGGTGGTTCCATAACGCTTGGCAATGCCGTACAAATGTTCTCCCCTTTTCACAGTATGGTATTCAATTCCCAATGGAATTGCCTGGTACGACCATTTCTCTTTGACCAACTTCAAAGAGTCGCTGATCAAGCAATTATTATTGAAATCGATCAGATGTCTTGGGTTGAGTGGTTTTCCTTTGAACCTGACTTCAAAATGCAAATGACTACCGGTAGATCTTCCTGAACTTCCTCCCAAACCGATCACCTGACCTGCCTCAACCACATCACCCGGCTCAACCTTCAATCGATGCAAATGAGCGTAAAGGGTTTCCAAGCCGTTGTAATGTCTGATCACCACCACTCTTCCATAACCGGGGTGATATCTGGAGATCCTTACCATTCCATCGAAAGAAGCCACTACCGGATCCCACACATGCAGGTCTATATCCATTCCGTTGTGATTCCTTCCGTCTCTCCATCCAAAGTTGGAAGTGATCAAGCCTTTGATGGGCGGAATGAAATTGCAGAAGTTGACCGTATCCTGAAGCACTAAATTGATCTCCTTATCATCTTCTCGAAGAGATTCTTTGTAGGGATAGAGATTGTAAGTATCCCAACTTTGATACATAGACTGGGATGGATAGATACTTGGGTCGTAAAAGCCCGTTAGAGAAACATAATAATCATGCTCTAACAATTTACTCTCAGCATACGCATTGATCTCTTTGACCAGATCGGTTGGCACTGCATCCAGATCTAAAAGAGAATCGATCACATCAATGATCTCCTTCCCGCTTAAAGAGGAAATATCGAAACTTGAAGTAGTGGGTTTGGAAGTTACCACCAAAGCCTGCACTGTGTCTTTTCCGCCTCCACCTCCGGCCATCAGTGCCGGACTCAGTAAAACCGAGATCAAGAGGATCAGTATGCTTTTGGTAGACATCTTAAAAGGTAAACGAATCAATTTCTTAAAAGTTGTCGCCATCTAAGAGATCACCTAATCCGCCGAGAATACTTCCTTCTCCCTTTCTTGAACCACCCATTTTAGGAGAGTGGGCATAAATGCGATCTGCCAAACGGCTCAAGGGCATGGATTGGATCCAGACATCACCCGGACCGGTAAGAGAAACCAGGAACAATCCTTCTCCACCAAATAGTGTATTCTTAATTCCTTTTTGTAAGCGAACATTATAATCTACGGTTTGAGAGATGGCTACCAAACATCCGGTATCAACTGTTAAGACTTCTCCTGCAGTCAAAGTTCTTTTTACCACAGTTCCTCCCGCGTGCAAGAAGGCCATACCGTCGCCTTGAAGTTTTTGCATGATGAATCCTTCTCCACCGAAGAATCCCACTCCCAATCTCTTTTGGAATTCAATTCCAATGTCTACTCCCTGAGCTGCGCAAAGGAAAGCTTCTTTCTGACAAATTACCTTACCTCCCATTTGAACCAGATCCATAGGAATGATCTTTCCCGGATAAGGAGCAGCAAAGGTTACCCTTCCCTTCCCCATTCCTCTGTGAGTATAGGTGGTCATAAACAAGCTCTCACCTGTTAACACCCTTTTACCTGCAGAGAACAGCTTGTCCATGATCCCTTGATTGCGGGAACCATCTCCAAATATGGTATTCATTTCAATGGCAGAATCCATCATCATCATACCACCAGCTTCGGCAATCACGGTTTCATTGGGATCCAATTCGATCTCTACGCATTGGAGGTCGTCTCCAAAAATCTGATAATCAATCTCGTGGGAGTTCATTCAATAAAGTTTTGATATGTAAAAAAACGAAAAAATATGATAATTTAGGCTGATTAATCTAAAGATGACAATTACAAACCAAACCTAAAAATCATGAAAGTTTTAAAATGGATATTTATCGTAATTGGGATATTGATCGCTGTTATTTTGATCTATTCAGCAACTCTTCCCAGTCAAATGAAGATCGAAGAATCGATCACTATTAACGCACCGGCCGACAAAGTATATGATCAGGTAATTGATTTTCCTAGCTGGAATCAATGGTCGTATTGGAGCATGCTGGATACAGCCATGAAGCAAGAATTCTCTGAGACCATGGGAGAAATTGGATCTAAAAGTCAGTGGTGGAGCAAGAATCAAATGGTGGGCAACGGACAGCAAGAGGTGGTCGAGATCAGAAAGAATGAATATATGAAGGTAAAAATGCAGTTTGATGGTCAACCGGGTTTTCCCAATGCTGAATTTATATTGGAGCCCGGAGAGGATGGCACGAAAGTTAGATGGACCTTCATCGGACCGGAAACACCTTTCTATAAGAGAATTTTTGCAAAACTGTTCGAGCCCATGCTAGTAAATGCATACCAGACAAGTTTGAAGAATCTAAAGGAATATGTTGAGGCTATGCCAACTGCCCCAACAATGCCTGCAGGAGTTACATTGGAGGAACTTGGATCTCAAATGATCATCAGCATTTTGGATTCCACCACGGGAGATGGGATCAGTGCTAAATTGACAGAAATGTATACTGAACTTTCCATCTTCGTTGAAAGCAATAAGGATTTGGATATGGCAGGAATGCCAATGGCTATTTACCATTCCTATTCACCGGAAAAGGTAGTAATGGAAGGAGCTTTCCCTGTTATGGGCTCAGCCGAATCAAGTGGAAGAGTTAAACTTTATTCTCTAGGTGCCGGAACTGCATTAAAAGGTATTCACTATGGAGACTATGCAGCCTCTGAAGACTTGCACAATGCGATCTATGATTATATAGAAGCATCAGAATATCAAATGGCCGGCTCTCCTTGGGAGGTTTATGCCAACGATCCAACCACGGTAGATAGTGCGGCAGTTGAAACGCATATTTATTATCCGGTTTCTAAGTAGAAGTAAGAGTCAAGAATCAAGAGCTAAGAAAGTCTTAGTTCTTGGCTCCTGTCTCTAGACTCAAAAAAGAAATGCATTACAAAAAATCACAATTTGGTTGGTTGATCATTTGGATCATGGCGCCAATTATCCTTTATCTCTATTTGGCTTTTATGTTCCAATGGGGCGACAACCCAATGCCACTGACAGGCTTTGTCTTGATAGAGTCTTTGTTGTTGATCATCTGCCTTTTATTTTTCCAACTTACTGTTGAAATTAGAAAGCCAATTCTAAAGATCAGCTATGGTATTGGGTTGATCCGATTCAATTTTCAAATAGATCAGATCGAAAGTGTTGAGGTAATGAGCAACCCTTGGTATTATGGCTGGGGAATAAGGATTACTCCTAACGGAATGCTCTACAACATTCACGGCAGAAAGGCTGTAAAGATCAACTACCTGAGAAATGGCAAGAGCAAATCAGTGATGGTAGGTACTGCTGAGCCGGAAGTATTGAAAAGGGCCTTGGAGGAAAGTTGGGCGTGAGAGGAGTTAAGAGACAGGAAAAAAGAGTAAAAAGTATACTTTTTCCAATTCACTTTGTTTGAAAAGTGGCATATAAAAAGCTAAAATATTGGTTCGATGAAGAGTTGGCTTTGTTCCTTGCAAAAAAGATCCTAGTTCATTACCCCAGTTTTGACAAAGAGAGCTTTATTCAAAATCTAAAACTCTCATTAGACGCTCTAGAACTAAAGGACAGGGTCGAAAAAATTACCGATGAATATATCTTGGATTTTCCTCTAATTATAAGGTCGGGATTGTTCACTTGACAAAAATTCTTGGGGCTGAAAATCAGAATGAGACCGGCATGTTCACAGAATACTATTGGATCATGCCCATTGCCAAATTTGTAGAAAAATATGGCTTGAATGATTTCAAGATTTCAATGAATGCAATTGAAGAGATTACCAAACGAAACACTGGTGAGTATGCTATACGACCATACTTAGAGTTGCATTTGAAGGAAACTTTAGAACAGATGGAAGAATGGTCGCTTAGTCCAAATAAACATGTTAGAAGATTATCAAGTGAAGGAATCAGGCCCCGTTTGCCATGGGCAAAAAAGCTTGACATTTTCATTAAAGATCCACTCCTCCTTACCCCTATTCTCTACAATTTAAAGGATGACCCTTCCAAGTATGTTCAGAAATCAGTAGCCAATTGTTTGAATGACATTTTAAAAGACAACTATGAAGTTGGGAAAGGGATCATCAAATCATGGAAGAATGAAAACATTAGTAAAGAAAGAAGCTGGATCATCAAGCATGCTTTGCGAAATCTAATTAAAGATGAAGATGAATGGGCTTTGAGCATAGTACAAAAAGCCTCATAAGCTGAGCATTTGCAAGAAAACATGTCAAGAATCCAGCTTCCAGAGTCTATATTCTACTCCAACATCAACTTGAGAATCTCCTGTGCCGCTTTGGAGATCTTGGTACCCGGACCGTAAATTCCGGCTACACCTTGCTCCCACAGATAATCATAGTCTTGTTCGGGAATTACTCCTCCAACGATCACCATAATATCTTCTCGGTCTTGCTTTTTCAACTCTTGCATCACCTGAGGAACCAAAGTCTTGTGTCCGGCTGCCAGAGATGATATTCCAATCAAATGCACATCATTCTCTAAAGCTTGCTTCACCACTTCTTCCGGTGTTTGAAAAAGAGGACCGATATCCACATCAAATCCAATATCCGCAAAAGAAGTAGCGATCACTTTCGCCCCTCTGTCGTGACCGTCTTGTCCCATCTTGGCCACTAATATCCTTGGCCTGCGACCATCCTTTTCTGCAAATTGGTCGGCTAGTTCTCTGGATAGTAAAAAGTCTTGATCTTTCATTGACTCTTGCGAATATACTCCGGAAACTGTTCTATTCTCTGCTTGATACCTGCCAAAAACCTTCTCCATGGCCATGGAGATCTCCCCTAAGGTTGCTCTTTCTCTAGCGGCATTAACAGCCAGCTCCAATAGATTCCCATCAGCTCTTGCTCCTTCTTCAATGGCCTTCAAACATTCCTCTACCTTTTCTTGATCTCTTGTCTTCTTGATCTCTTCCAGTCTCTTCAATTGCGACTCCCTCACTTTTTGGTTGTCGATATCCAATACCTCAATCTCTTGCTTGTCTTCACTTTGGTATTTGTTTACCCCCACAACCACCTCGGTTCCATTGTCAATTCGCGCTTGCTTCCTTGCTGCCGCTTCCTCAATTCTCAACTTTGGAATACCCTTTTCAATGGCTGAAGCCATTCCTCCGGCCTCTTCAACTTCTTCGATCAACTTCCAGGCTTTTTCAGCTAGTTGAGCGGTCAGTGATTCCAAATAGTAAGAACCTGCTAAAGGGTCTACCACCTTTGTTAGATCAATCTCTTCTTGCAATAAAAGCTGCGTATTCCTGGCGATCCTGGCTGAGAAATCGGTGGGCAAAGCAATTGCCTCGTCCAATGCATTGGTATGCAAAGATTGTGTTCCTCCCAGCACTGCTGCCATGGCTTCAATAGCCGTTCTCGCCACATTGTTAAAAGGGTCTTGTTCCGTTAAGCTGTAGCCGGATGTCTGACAATGGGTTCTCAATGCCATGGATTTAGGATTCTTTGGATCGAATTGTTTTACCAACTTCGACCAAAGCAATCGTCCGGCTCTCATTTTGGCGATCTCCATAAAATGGTTCATACCAATTCCCCAGAAGAAAGAGATCCTTGGAGCAAATTGGTCGATGTTCAATCCGGCAGCTATTCCACTTCTCAAATATTCCAAGCCATCTGCCAGGGTATAGGCCAGCTCAATATCAGCAGTGGCCCCTGCTTCGTGCATATGGTAGCCTGAGACTGAAATAGAGTTGAATCGAGGCATCTTTCTGGAAGTGTAATTGAAGATATCTGATACGATCCTCATAGACTGTTTGGGCGGATATATATATGTATTCCTTACCATGAACTCCTTCAGAATATCGTTCTGAATGGTTCCACTCAATTGCTCGGGACTTACCCCCTGTTCTTCCGCTGCAATGATATAAAAGGCCATGATCGGGATCACAGCTCCATTCATGGTCATGCTCACCGACATTTGATCCAGTGGGATCTGATCGAAAAGGATCTTCATATCCTCTACCGAATCAATGGCTACTCCTGCCTTGCCCACATCACCCACTACTCTTGGATGATCGGAATCATACCCTCTATGGGTAGCAAGGTCAAAGGCAACAGACAGTCCCTTTTGTCCGGCCTTTAAGTTTCTTCTATAAAATGCATTGGATTCTTCGGCTGTTGAAAAACCGGCGTATTGCCTGATGGTCCATGGTCTGACCACATACATACTGGAATAAGGACCTCTCAAATAAGGAGGTATTCCTGCCGCATAATTGACATGCTTTAAGCTCACAAAATCCTTTTTAGTATAAACAGATTTCAATTCCATCTGCTCTGCAGTGGTCCATCCTTTTCCCTCTTTGATCTCCTTCCTTTTGAGATCGATATGCTTTGATAGATCCGGTCTCATTACGCTTCCTCTTTTAGTTGGTCACTCAAGCTTTCATTAATGGTCCGAAGGCGCTCAGCAGATCCGCCATCCTGGTGCTGATAGCTGTTCACCCCGATCATCACTTTCTCTCCCTTCTTATATTGCTCCAGCCTTTTCTTGGCTGCTGTATCGATCTCAGTCCAGAAAGAACTATCGTTCAATAGCTTTGTCAAACTTCCTTTCGATTCCAGTTGAGTATATTTTTCCCAAGAAAGATGAGTCAATTCCTTTGTAAGATTCTCAATATAATAGGATCCTCTCACCAGATCATCCACTTCATCCATCTTGCTTTCGTGCTTCAATATCAATTGCACATTCCTGCACATTCTGGCTGCAAACCTTTTCTTATTAGATTCAGCAGCTTGCATGGATAAGCTCAGCAAATTGCAATTTCCCAGGACTGCCGACATGGCCTGACAACTCAATCTGATCAGATTATTATTAAAGCTTTCAGCATCTAGATAATAGGAATTGCTATCTGCCCAAATCAGCGGTTCATGATCAACCCCATAATGAGCATACAGCTTTTTTATATTCAATCTCAGTGCTCGGATCTTGGCAATTTGGGTGAAATAAGAATTCCCAACTGTGATCTTGATCCAGCTTCTTTCAATTGCTTCCTTAGGATCTACTCCCGCTTCAGTTAAGAGATCCAAGTATTCTGTTAGATGGTATAAAGTATGGGCAATTTCCTGAGTTGCAGTGGCTCCTCTCTCTGCATAGATGGAAGCATCTATCAAAAATCTTCCTTTTCTGTTTGCATTGAATTCAATCTTATTGCCCTTTCGGAGAGCAAGTCCTATTGGGTCGCAAATTGAGCTTTCATGCTCCTCACCTCCTTCACAATAAAAATGAACATCTAATCCCTCCACAGCAGCTATCCAATCTTTGGATAAATGATCTAGCTTAACGATGGCCTGTTGCAGTCCGTTGTCAAAAGCGTACTTCAACTCTTCCACCAAGGCCTTCATCTCCCAGTTATCCGCATCATAAATATGCATGATCTTCCAGCTATCAGAATTAGTGATGGGTAAAATACTTTTTGAGAGGTCTGAGCTGTTGTAATAAGGCTGATGTTCAATACCATCCTCATCCGTGAAAAGAAGCTCTTCAAATGCCTTACCTTTCAGATCGGCAATCACCTTTTCTTTCCACTCCTCTTTGGAAACTCCTCCAAAATCTTCAAATATTTGATCAAATGGATCCATTCAATAAACGATTGCTTATACATGGCGAAAATACAATTTATTGCAGGCATGACCTTAGATTTCCAAACAGATTGATAGATTAAGTGCATTGTTTAATTTTATAAAAAATATTGAATGATCACGGCTACAGAAGAAATTGAGAGGAGAGAGATCCGCAGGCGTTACCGAGCTTTATTGAAGGTCAGCAAGAATGTAAAGACCAGAAAAGATAAGGCGAGGATTAGAAAGGCATTTGACTTGGCCCTTGAGGCGCATAAGGATATGCGCAGAAAATCAGGTGAGCCATACATCTACCACCCGATTGAGGTTGCAAGGATCGTTGCCGAGGAGATCGGACTTGGAACTACTTCCATTATCTGCGCCCTTTTACATGATACAGTTGAAGACACTGACCTCACCTTAGAGGACGTTGAAAGAATGTTCGGTCAAAAGGAAAGGGTGATCATTGACGGACTAACCAAGATCTCAGGAGTGGTGGACTACACCAACTCCATGCAAGCGGAGAATTTCAGAAAGATATTACTGACCCTTTCCGATGATGTTAGGGTGATCCTGATCAAATTGGCAGACCGACTGCACAATATGAGGACTCTGGATGCAATGCCCAGAGAAAAACAATTGAAGATCGCATCTGAAACTGTTTTCCTCTTTGCTCCCCTTGCCCATCGATTGGGACTTTATGCCCTCAAAACAGAATTGGAAGATCTTTCTTTGAAGTTCACTGAGCCGGAGATCTACGATGAGATCTCTCATAAGTTGAAGAAGACCAAGGCGGTTCGTACCAGATTCGTTAATCGATTCTCCAACCCGATTAGGGAAGAATTGAGCAAGCAAGGAGTGAAATTCGAGATGAAGGCAAGGACCAAGTCTGTCTATTCCATCTTTAACAAGATGAGAACGAAGAACATTCCCTTTGAAGAGATCTATGATGTATTTGCCATTCGGATCATTATAGATGCTAAGCCGGAAAAGGAAAAAGCAGAATGCTGGAATGCATATTCAGTGGTTACAGACTTTTATCAACCCAACCCCGATAGATTGAGGGATTGGCTATCTACTCCAAAAGCCAACGGCTATGAATCCTTGCACACAACAGTTATGAGTCCGGGAGGTAGATGGGTTGAAGTTCAGATCAGGAGCAGCCGTATGGACGAGGTTGCCGAAAAGGGTTATGCTGCCCACTGGAAATACAAAGAAGGAACTGCCGAAAGCAATTTTGACGCTTGGATCAACAAGATCAGAGAGCTATTGGAGAATCCGGAGAAGGATGCGGTAGAGTTCATCGATGATTTCAAACTCAACCTCTTTTCTGAGGAGATCTTCATCTTCACACCAAAAGGGGAGATCAAGAATTTGCCTAAGGGCGCATCAGCTTTGGACTTTGCCTTTGAGATCCACTCTGAAGTGGGTGCCCATTGCATGGGCGCTAAGGTCAATCATAAATTGGTGCCACTAAGTACTGAACTGAAGAGCGGGGACCAGGTGGAGATCATCACTTCCAAAAAGCAAAAACCCAATGAAAGTTGGTTGGACTATGTGATCACCGGAAAAGCTAAATCCAAGATCAAGGCGAGTCTTCGAGAAGACAAAAAACGATTAGCAGAATTGGGTGAACAGAAATTCGTCAAATGGCTGAAGAAGAATAAGATCAACAAGACCCAACACAATCTCAAAGAACTACAAACTCTGTTTAAGCAATCCTCTCCTCTAGAGTTGTATTATAAATTCGAGATCAACCGACTTCCACTAAAAAAGGCAGAGCAGCTTAAGGTCATTAAAGGCAAGATCGTTGGCAGGGAAACGGAGAACAAGGAAACTTCCGAATTAAAGGAGAAACTCAAAGAGCATGGCAAGTCGGAAGAAATGCTGGTTCTTGGAGAGGACATGGACCATTTTGATTACAAATTTGCTCCCTGCTGCAACCCGATTCCGGGAGATGAAGTTTTCGGCTTCATCACTATCAATGAAGGGATCAAGATCCATAAGACTAATTGTCCGAATGCTATTCAATTGATGTCGAACTACGCCTATCGAATTGTTAAAGCAAGGTGGACTAGTCAGCAAAAGATCGCTTTCCTCGCCGGTATAAAAGTTACAGGAATTGATGATGTAGGACTGGTAAACAATATCACCAGGCTTATTTCAGGGGAGCTGAATGTGAACATGAGGTCTATCCGCTTTGATTCTGAAGATGGAGTCTTCGACGGAACCATTATGGTATATGTTCATGATACCCGACATTTGACCCAATTGATCAGCAAATTAAAGTCGGTTGAAGGTGTGATCAATGTAGGTAGGATTGAGAGCTAATAATCTGATACCTTTAGGAAATTAAACTATCTTTGTGCCTTTGCCCAATTGATGTCGATTACTGCAGAAACACTAGAAAAAGTAAAGGAAATATTCTCTGCCTATTTAGAAAAAAACGGGCATAGGAAGACTCCTGAAAGATTTGCCATTCTCAATGAGATCTATGAACAAGATGGGCATTTCGATATTGAGTCGCTTTACATTTCAATGAAGAACAAAAAGTACAGGGTGAGCCGAGCCACTTTATACAACACCATTGATCTGCTATTGGCTTGTAATCTTGTTAGAAAACATCAATTTGGCAACAACATAGCCCAATTTGAAAGATCATATGCCTACAAGCAGCATGATCATTTGGTGTGCACGAAGTGCAATAAAGTGATTGAATTTTGCGATCCGAGGATCCAACATATAAAATCAACTGTTGGTGAACTTTTAGATTTTAATATTCTCCATCACTCACTAAATTTATACGGAATTTGCAGCTCTTGCTTAAATAGAAATCCAAAAAACAATTAATATGAGTTTTTCCTACGACCTAAAGACAGAAGGCAACGTACAGTTAGTATCGCTAAAGGGACGAATACTTGACAGAAGTGAAGCGGACAAGATGCTGGCTGAAACCTCAAAGAACATTGATGATGGGAAAACAGATCTGATCTTCAATTTTGAAGAATTAGATTATATGAATAGTGCCGGTTTGAACGTTTTGATAACGCTCTTGACGAAGAGCAGAAACAGTTACGGTGATATGGTCTTGTACAACTTGTCTGACAAGGTCATGAATCTTTTGGTAACCAGCAAGCTGCAAAACATCTTCAAGATCGTAGAGAATGAAGATGCCGCAAGAGAAATTGTCAAATAAACAGAGAGCAAAAGACAGATGAAAGTTGATGTACTATTAGGCCTTCAATGGGGAGATGAAGGAAAAGGGAAAGTTGTTGATGTATTAACTCCAAACTACGATATCATCGGCAGATTCCAGGGTGGACCCAATGCTGGTCACACTTTGGAATTCGATGGTAAGAAGCATGTGTTGCATACCATTCCTTCGGGAATCTTTCACGAAGGAAAAATGAATGTCGTTGGCAATGGAGTGGTCATTGACCCGATCATCTTCAACAGGGAAATTGATTCATTAGAAGAAAGAGGTGTAAACATTGGCGACAAACTATTGATCTCCAGAAAGGCACATTTGATCTTACCTACTCACAGACTTTTAGATGCTGCCTCAGAGCAAGCTAAAGGAAAGAAGAAGATCGGCTCTACTTTGAAGGGAATTGGTCCAACTTATATGGATAAGACCGGCCGAAATGGGTTAAGAGTTGGAGACTTGGAAAGCAAGGATTTCAAAAAGAGATACAATACCTTAAGAGAAAAACACCTGAGTATGCTCAGCTCATTCAACTTTGAGTTCGACCTTGAACCATTGGAGGATGAGTGGTTAAAAGCAGTTGAGAAGTTCAAGAATTACCCACTTGTAGATAGCGAGCATTATGTGAACGGACATTTAAGAGGGGGAAAGAAGATCTTGGCAGAAGGCGCTCAAGGAACCCTATTGGACATTGATTTCGGATCTTATCCTTTTGTTACGTCTTCCAATACCATCACCGCCGGAGCTTGTACAGGGTTGGGAATTGCTCCTACCCAAATTGGTGAGGTCTATGGGATCTTCAAAGCCTATTGCACTAGGGTGGGAAGCGGTCCTTTCCCAACAGAGCTGAACAACGAAGAGGGAGAGGCAATAAGAAAAGCAGGTAATGAATTTGGAGCTACCACGGGAAGACCCAGAAGATGCGGCTGGCTGGACTTGCCCGCATTGAAATATGCCATTATGATCAATGGGGTTACTCAGTTGATCATGACCAAGGCAGATGTACTTTCCGAATTCGATTCTATAAAAGTTTGCACGGCCTACAAATACAAAGGAGAGGTGATTGACTACCTACCCTTTGATGTTTTAGACGATGATATGGAGCCGATCTATGAAGAGAGAGCCGGCTGGAAAGAGGATCTCACCCAATTGGGGAGTATAGAGGAGATCCCGGCTGAATTGGATAGCTATATCAACTACCTAGAGGAGGAATTGCAAACCCCAATAACTATCGTATCTGTAGGGCCTGATAGAACTCAAACCCTGAGACGCACCATTGCAAGTATCTGATGATGAGATCCTATTTTAGGATATTCTTATTTCTTTCTGCTCTTCTATCCTTTGCTCATCTAAATGCGCAAAAGATAGAGAGAATTGAGATCCTTAGAGCTGAAGCCTTGGTTTCTGATTTCAAGGATGGCAAGGAAGCTCAGAAGCTGGTTGGAGATGTTCAATTCAGACATAAGAATGCTTTGATGTACTGTGATAGTGCCTATATGTTTAGAGACATCAACAGTATTGAAGCTTATGGATCTGTAAGGATCAATCAAGGAGACAGCATCAACCTTTATGGAGACTATCTGCATTATGATGGTAATACCCAAATTGCCAATGTAACTGGTGATAGTGTTAAGTTGATCAGCAATGAGTTCATTCTTACCACCGACAGATTGATCTATGATAGAGCGGCAAATGTTGCCAGTTACTACACCGGTGGAGTCATAGTTAGCAAAACAGATAGCAACAGACTTAGAAGTGAAAGAGGATTTTATTACTCCTTTAGAAAAAGGTTTGACTTTAAAGATAGTGTTGTACTCACCAATCCTGATTTCGTTATGGAGTCAGATACACTCGTCTATTTTACAGATACAGAGATCGTCAACTTTTTAGGACCAACAACCATAAAGGGCGACAGCAATCTCATCTATTGCGAGGTGGGTTGGTACAAGACCATTGAAGATCAATCTAAATATTTCGACCATGCATATTTGATCAGTGAAACCAGGAAGCTGAGTGGCGACACCTTGTACTATGACAGGAACCTAGGATACGGTGAAGCTATTGGAAATATCAAGATCGTTGATACACTGGAAGAAATGACCATTACTGGTCAGTATGGAGAAATGTTCGAGTTGAAGGATTCTGCAGTAGTAACCATTGAACCCTTAATGATCAAGGACCTGGATGGAGATACGATCTTTTTACATGCAGATACCTTTAAGATCTATCAGGCCGACTCCAATAAATACATGCTTGCCTATCATGATGTAAGGATCTTTAAGAATGACCTTCAGGCAATTTGTGATTCCGTAGCCTATGTATTGAATGACTCTACCATTCAATTGATCAGGGATCCAATTTTATGGTCTGAGGAAAATGAAATGAGCGCAGATAGTATTGATCTGGTTTTGAAGAACGACCAATTGCATTCCATGCATATGCGACCCAATGCCTTTATCGTTTCTCAGGTTGATAGCATTCGATACAATCAGATCAAAGGCGATAAGATGATCGGTTTCTTCAAGGATAAAAAGCTGAAGAAGATCAGAGTTTACGGTAGTGGTCAAACCATCTATTTCGGTCAGGATGATGAAGGGAAATTCATAGGAGTGAACTGGGCAGAAAGTTCAGACATAGAGATCACAATGGAAGAACAAGAAATAAAGAGTATCACTTTCATCTCTGAGGCTGATGCAAGCATGTATCCAATGGGAGAACTAGATCCAAAGACAGAATTGCGTTTCAAAGGATTTCAATGGAGGGTGGAAAAAAGGCCACTTTCAAAAGAAGACCTATTTAAAAAGTAGAAGATCACAATCCAAGAAGGATCTCTTCCAATCCAATAAAATCTCTGGCTTTCTCATATCCCCTATCACTGTATACATTGGCCATGATCTTTATATAATTGCTTCTATCGTCTATGATCTTATGCTCAATATGCACATTGCCCCACAATTGTGGGATCGGAGATTGCATGCGACTGGAGAGCGGTAGCTTAAAATAGAAATCTTCATTGCAGATCAACTTGCCGTCTTTCTGACTTAGGTCTCTTCTTGCATTATTCAATACATAGCCTTCAGCAAGGAGCAGCTTAGAAAAGTGATGCACAAGAAAAGAGTGGTCTTTATTGCTCCAGTCCTCTTCACCAATAAAATAGAATCCATTAGAGGCTTCTGAACGAAAAGTAAAATAATTACAATCGGCATTGTCATCTGCTTGTCGAATGGCTCTCTGTTCTCTTACAAAAACAAGCAAATCGTTGTGCAAGCCGGCCTGTGCCCATTGCTCATACTCTTCCAAGAAAAACTGTGTAGGTACAATTGTTTCTCTTACTAATTGCTCATCTTCCAAAGAATTTTCTTTCTCCTGCCCGAACAATTCTCTGAACAATCGGTTGATTAATGTCATTTTTTTATATCTTGTATTTAGATATGATGCTGCTATTCAAGCCTTAAATCTCTTTACAACAATTTAGCTACTAAAATTCCTCAAATTGAAGAAAACGTCGATCATAACTCCCAAATCAAAAAAATTCCTTTTCAAATATCTTAACAATCCTTCACCTACAGGTTATGAATCAGAAGGTCAGAAATTGTGGTTGGAATATATCAGTCCATACATTGATGAATCCTTTACAGACACCTATGGCAATGCTGTTGGAGTGATCAATCCTGAAGCTGAATACAAGGTGGTATTGGAGGCTCATGCAGACGAGATCAGCTGGTATGTTCACTATATCACAAAAGATGGATTTATCTACGTAAGACGAAATGGCGGATCTGACCATATGATCGCCCCTTCCAAAAGAGTGAACATCCATACGAAAAAAGGAATGGTGAAGGCTGTTTTTGGCTGGCCTGCCATCCATACAAGACTAGGCAAAGGAGAGAAAGGAGAAGAGAGCCCGAAGCAAAAGAACATCTTCTTGGATTGTGGATGCAACAGCAAGGAGGAAGTTGAAAAATTAGGAGTACATGTTGGCTGTGTGGTAACCTATGAGGATGAGGTCATAGAATTGAACAATAAATATTTTGTGGGTAGAGCACTAGACAATAGGATCGGTGGTTTCATGATCGCTGAGGTAGCTCGCTTGCTAAAAGAGAATAAGAAGAAATTGCCCTTTGGGGTTTACTTCACTAACTCCGTTCAGGAAGAGATCGGGTTGAGGGGAGCAGAAATGATTGCTGAAAGGATCAAGCCAAATGTTGCCATTATTACCGACGTGACTCATGATACCCAAACTCCTATGATCGATAAATACGAGCAAGGAGATTTCAATTGTGGAGGTGGACCGGTGATTTCATATGCTCCGGCAGTCCAGAACAATTTAAGGGAGATGATCATTTCCGTTGCCGAGAAGAACAAGATCCCATTTCAACGATATGCAGCTTCTAGGATCACGGGAACAGATACTGATGCCTTTGCCTATGCAAATGGAGGAATTGCATCTGCATTGATCGCTTTGCCATTGAGATACATGCACACCACCGTAGAGATGGTCAATAAAGAAGATGTGGAAAATGTGATCCGATTGATCTATGCCAGTTTAGAGAACATTAAGAATCGAGAAGATTTCAGCTATTTCAAATAATTGCTAACTAGTTCTCATTAGAACTTAAAGGCAATTTTCCTTCCTCCTTCAATCTATATTGAAGAGCCAGATAGGCCAGCATATCTTTGACCTTACTAATGCCGCTTTGTGTGGCTTCAGAGATCTCAACTTTCTTTAGTTTCAATACCAGATAACCGTATACGCCATTGATTGCGACATCAATTTCATTGATCAATTTCTTTCCTCCTGAACGCATCACCAATTCCTTGAGAATAGGTTTCGCAGCTTCATAAATCTTTTGATACTTCTTGTCTTGATATATAGTCAGAAGCTTGGTATGGAATGCTTGAACATCTTCCACTTCCTTGATCAAGAGATCAAGGTGACCACTTCTACTCTTTCCTTCTCTGATCAAAGACTCAGTTAGATCAATATACCATTGATAGATCTGCTTCTTCACTTCTTCCGGTTGATCAAATCCATCAACAATCACTTCCTTGATCCTATCCATGTCCATTCCCAAAGAGCGAATGATATCTTCGATCTGGTACATATATAATAGATACTCAATGATATTCTCCTTT
This sequence comes from Bacteroidia bacterium, assembly GCA_030429925.1. Lineage (GTDB taxonomy): Bacteria > Bacteroidota > Bacteroidia > Flavobacteriales_E > Vicingaceae > UBA1494. Next base: position 20,217 of record JAUIGQ010000002.1, read on the forward strand.
CTTTTAGCTTGGGCGATCAACATATTATTCCAATCTTCGTTTTCAATAGATATTGGCAAAATTCAGATAATAATGTGTGATGGGCAATTCTGCAGAAGATAACTTTAAGTGGCTAAACACTATCTCTTCCCGTTCTCTTCGAGAGTTAACATATCTGCTATGTTCAGCAGAGCTGGAACATGAAACTATTTCCAAAGAACTTCATTACCCCCTCTTTCTTCCGGGATCTGATAGCCAATATGGATTGAATTTCTATGAGCATTTGGATACAAAGAAAATTGCACAGTTAGAGGAAGTTGACCCAAGAACAGCTTTGGGCAGATATGCTGAACGATTATTGGCAGCCTGGTTCAGGATCAATCCAAACTATGAGCTCTTGGAGGCAAACTTTCAACTGATTGAAAATAATATTACACTGGGCGAGATCGATTTTTTGCTGTGGGAAAAGGAGAATGAAAAAGCCATTCATTTGGAATTCGCATTGAAATATTATCTGAAGACCGAGCAAAATGGAAGAGTGAGATATATTGGTCCGAAAGGAAAAGACAATTTAGAAGGCAAGGCTAAGAAGTTGGTTGACAATCAGCTGCAACAATTAAAAGATCACATAAATCTGCTACCTCCAAAGCTAAGGGACTTCCAATATCAATCAAGATTAATGTTGAAGGGTTTCATTTTTCACCCACACACTAGAGCTGAAGATCAGTTATGGATCAAACGTTCTGAGATCGAGGAGCTGAGAATCGAAGCTTCACAATTTTATTTCTTGGAGAATATAAGAGACTGGATATATCCATTTGATCCCATACACAGAAAAGATCCATACTCCATAGACTCCTTTAAAGAAAGGATCAGGATTAGCGAACACTTGCCCATAATGCTTGTGATTGAAAAAAAGGAAAAGCTATGGTTGCTAATGGTAGTTGAAGATGGCTGGCCGGATCAGTTTGCCTAGATGTTCTTCTTATGAAGTTTCTTATATCCAATGAAATTGAAAGGGATATCCAGCATCTGAGAAAGATCTTCACCGGTTTCCTTTACATACTTATCTTGGTCTACATACAACCAGTTCACTTTTACATTGATGTTCTTGCTTCTAAGCTCGTTTAGCTTGAACAGGAAGAAAAGGAACCGTTTGGTGGAAGCGAGATTATAATACTCAACATCAAAAGTAAACTCCACTTCATTCGTGGTAGGATTTTCAATAAAATTATCCATCCAATCTAAAAGTGGTTGATAGAACTCATCCACATTGACCAAAATAGATTTTCCTTCTATTCTGAACTTTCCATGTTCAGGATCAAAAACCACATGAGGTGATTTGTAAGTTGGTTCAATTTCAATATTCTGCATAGTATCCTTCTCTCTGTTTCTCTCTCTTACAAATTTGGCAATTTTTTTATTAGGGATCGAAAGAATTCTACCTAATACAAAAAATACGTTTTAAAAAGAGCTCTAGATCGACGAAGATCATAGACTCATGCGGTCTTTAAACTTGGCAGCTTGTCGTCTTGAGATCTCGATCTGTTTGCCATCTTCCAAGCTAACCCTCAATCCTCCATTGAACCAGCTCTCAATGTCCTTCACCCAATCTAAGTTGATGATAAACTTTCTATTAGCTCTAAAAAAGTGCTTATCATCTAACCTTTCTTCAAGGTTGTTCAAGGATTTCAAGATCAAGGGTTTATTGTTCTCAAAAAAGACCCTAACATAATTTCCTTCCGATTCAAATGCACTAACATCCTTCAATTTCACAAACCAGCATTTATCTCCATCTTTTACAAATACCTGGTCATCCGGCCCCAACCTTCCTTCTTTAGAGCTAGACACTTCACCTTCTTCTTCCGCTTCTTCCCTCTCTTCTTTTTGGAGCTTTTTAATACAGTCTTCCAACCTCTCTTCCTCTATAGGTTTCAACAAATAGTCGAAGGCGTTTACTTCAAAGGCCTTTAAAGCATACTCATCATAAGCTGTTGTAAATACGATTCTGGGAACGAAGGAGAGTTCTTCCAAAAGATCAAAACCTGTTTTTGCTGGCATCTGTATATCCAGGAAAACTAGATCAGGCTTTAAACTCTCGATCTTCTTCTTGGCATTCTCAGCATTGTTGCTTTCGCCAATAATATTAATACTCTCGTGTTTTTCAAGCAGGGATTTCAGCTCTTGTCGGGCCAATCTCTCGTCATCAACTATCAGTGCTTTCATTTTCATCTACTTTAAATTCATTGATCTCTTCGGGGATCAGAAGCTCAGCGTGGACACCTTCTTCTTCATTTGTGATCTTAAAATAAGCCTTTTTGCCGTAAAGCAATTGCAATCTTTGTTTGGTATTCACCAATCCAAACCCCGTTTCAGAATGGTTGTCTTTATCAATGCTACCACTATTAAAAATACTCAGCTTCAATGAGCCATTTTCTTTTTCTGCAACCACCTTGATCTTTCCTCCCTCTTGGAGTTTGCTAATACCATGCTTGATCCCGTTTTCTACCAAAGTTTGCAGAAGCATGGGCGGTATTTTATGGTCTTTGGTATTATCAGCTATCTCAAATTCACAATCGAGGCGCTCTTCAAATCTTGTTTTCTCTAAATTCAAATAATCGTAAACCAATTGCAGTTCTTCCTCAAAGCTGATCACTTTTTGTCGTCCCATTAAAAGGGAACTCCTCAGGATATTCGACAGTCTGGTTACTGACTGTTTTGATTTGACTGGATCTTCATCTATAAGTGCTCTAATAGTATTCATTGAATTAAAAATGAAATGAGGATTGAGCTGAGACTTAAGTTTATTGAGCTCCATTTCATTCTTGGCTGCCTCCCATTTCAAATTCTTGATCTCCTCCTTTCTATAATTCTGTATGAAATGAAATAAGAAATACAGAAGTGACCAAACCATAAAGATGACCGCAAGATTTAGGGTGGTCTGTAATACTTCAAGCCATTCAAATGTAAAATCGAGGGTGCCGTTAATGATCTCAGAGATCAGGCTATGGAGCACGAAATAAACCGAACCACAAAGAACGGAGGCCCCAAAGACACGAGGTATTAATTGGATGATCTTGAGGCGCAACCAATTCCTTCTTAGAATAAGATATCTATATCCGTGAGAGATCAATACGCCAAGGCTGAAAGTAGTAAGTAGATTTAAAATGAAATAGAGGTCCAATACTTTCCCCTCTAAGCTGTTTAACACATACATTAAAATAATGTATGCCAACCAACCTGAGATCAATGAAACCCAATACAGCCTATACTTTGACATTATAACAACAGCCTAACGGTTAAATTTAAATCTTAAATTTGATAATAAACAAAGAAAGGAGGTATGAACCTCCTTTCTCCAACTGTTTAACATAAAACAACTATTGCTACTGTAGTTATTCCCAAGACTAAATTACACAAGACTATTACTTTGAAAAAGTTAAATACACGAATGGGGCATAAATCTTATAAATGGGTAATTCCATCCTATTTCAGCTCTTTCCTGATCATTGCCATTTTAATTTTAAGTTCACTTCCTGCAAAATCACAAGCAAATGAAGAAAGTGAAACCGGCAGCAGTAGTATCCAGAAAAAGGAAAAGAAGGGATTTGATCCGAAACGATTGGTTTTCGGCGGAAGCCTTGGAGCAACGTTTGGAAGTATTACCTATGTTGAAATATCACCCAGGGTTGGTTATAAATTAACAGATCAGTGGATTGCCGGTGTTGGCTTCAAATATGCCTACTATGAAGAAAAGAATACCTTCTTCAACTACTCTACTAATATGTACGGAGGTGGAGTATACACTCAATACTATTTCCTAAAGTATTTTGTGGCTCATGCTGAATATGAAGTTCTAAATCTTGACGACTTCAGACCACCCTTTGAACGGGTTAATATACATAGCCTATTTGTTGGTGGGGGGATCAGCTCTAGAGTTGGCAACGGTTTCTTCAACGTGCTAATGCTCTACAACTTGAACGAGACCTACAATTCTCCCTACTCTAACCCTTATGTCTTAGTTGGTGTTGGAGTGGGATTGTAAAAGGATCCTTAGGCTAGAATTGTAACAGGATTTTCCAAGAAGGTCTTCAAGCTATTCAAGAACTCTGCTCCGGTAGCTCCATCAACCACCCTATGATCACATGATAGGGTAACCTTCATTCTGTTCCCAACTTTCATTTCCCCGTTCTTCACTACAACTTCCTCTCTAATTCCTCCAACGGCTAGAATACATGAATTTGGCGGATTTATTATTGCCGTAAACTCTTCTATTCCATACATACCCAAGTTTGAGATTGAGAAAGTGCTTCCTTCCCATTCTTCTGGTTGAAGTTTCTTATCCCTTGCTTTACCGGCAAGTTCTTTGACCTCAGCAGAGATCTGGCTCAATGGTTTGCTATCGGCAAAGCGCACAACAGGAACCAATAGACCTTCATCTACTGCTACAGCAACACCGATATGAACATGATGATTTATTCTGATCTTATCGTCTAACCATGAAGCATTCACCATTGGATGCTTTTTCAGTGCAGCAGCTGAGGCACGAATCACAAGATCATTGAAGGAAACTTTTGTATCCGGGATCTCATTGATGGCCTTTCTTGCCTTGATGGCCTCATCCATATCAATATCCATGGTGAGGTAAAAATGAGGTGCCGTGAACTTGCTCTCAGATAATCTTTTGGCAATGGTTTTCCTCATTTGAGAGACAGCCTTCTCATCGAAGCTTTCGCTACCAAGAGGAGCGCTGCTAACAGCTGAAGAAGTGCTTGCAGCTACAGATGGCTGATAATCTTCAATATCTCTTTTTATGATTCTTCCACCATCTCCGCTACCTTGCACCGAATTTAGGTCGACACCTTTTTCTTCGGCAAGTCTTCTCGCCAGTGGAGAAACTTTCAATCTCCCATTTGATGTGGATGAAGTTGAGCTAACTTTTGGTGTATTTGCAGCTGCTTTTACTTCAGTTGCTGCCTCTGCAGCTGAAGGACTTTCTTTCTTTGGAGCAGAGCTTCCGTTGGATGTGAATGCCTCGATCAGTTTCTTATAATCGGCACCCTTTTCACCAATTACCGCAAGAATTGAATCAACCTTAGCAGATTCACCTTCTTTTACTCCTTGATAAAGTAATACCCCATCTTCAAATGATTCAAACTCCATGGTCGCCTTATCAGTCTCTATCTCAGCTAAGATCTCACCCGACTCAACTTTATCTCCTTCATTCTTGACCCAAGAGGCAACTGTACCTTCTTCCATGGTATCGCTGAGCTTAGGCATCTTAATGATATTGGCATTAATAGATGAAGTATCAATGGATGCTGCTTCAACCTTAGGACTGCTTTCTACTTCCTCTGTTTTCTCTTCTTTCTTAGGAGCTGTAGCCCCTCCGGAAAGTAGCGAACTAATATCTTCTCCTTTCTCACCAACAATAGCAAGAATTGAATCTACCTCAGCAGCTTGACCCTCTTCAACACCATGATGCAATATCACACCTGATTGAAAAGACTCGAACTCCATTGTAGCCTTATCAGTTTCAATTTCGGCAAGCAACTCACCTTCTTCTACTGAATCTCCCACTTGTTTATGCCACTTTGCTACAACACCTTCTTCCATGGTGTCACTCAACTTTGGCATTTTTATGATCTCCGCCATATTCTAATCTTTTAAGAAAGGATAGTCTGTTTGAGTATATACGTCTTCAAAAAGTTCAGATGGATCAGGATAATCCGACTCTTCTGCAAAGTCTACAGATTCTTTCACCTGATCTTTCACTCTTTGCTGGATCTTTTCGATCTCAGCATCTGAGGCGTATTTATTCTTTTTAATAGTATTCAAGACATTCTCAATTGGATCCAGAGTTTTATATTCCTCAAGTTCCTCTTTCGTTCTGTACTTTGCAGGATCTGACATTGAGTGTCCTTTGTACCTATATGTTTTCATCTCGATAAGAGTAGGACCTTCTCCATCTCTTGCCCTTTTAGCTGCTTTGGCAATAGACTCATGAACAGCCTCACAGCTCATACCATTCACTTGATCCTTTGGCATTTTGTAACTATCTGCCAGATCGTGAAGATCGGTCACATTGGAAACCCTGCTAACAGCAGTTCCCATGGCATAGTTATTATTTTCAATTATGAAGATCACCGGCAACTTCCAAAACATGGCCATATTGAAGGCTTCATGAAAGGCTCCTTGTCTAACGGCTCCGTCTCCCATATAACATAAGGTAACATTCTTGTTTCCTTTGTATTTATCAGCAAAGGCAATTCCGGCACCAAGTGGGATCTGACCTCCAACTATTCCATGACCTCCAAAGAAGTTTCTTTCTTTGTCGAACATATGCATTGAACCACCCTTTCCTTTACTGCAACCGGTTTTTTTTCCATAGAGCTCTGCCATCACATGCTTTGGGTCCATTCCCAATCCAATTGGATGAGCATGATCTCTATAGGCTGTGATCATATTGTCATCTTTCGTAATAGCGGATACTGCACCGGCAACCAAAGCCTCTTGTCCGATATACAAATGACAGAATCCTCTGATCTTTTGCTGAATATAAAGCTGCCCGGCCTTTTCTTCGAATTTTCTCATTAAGAGCATGCTCTCATACCAATGCAGATAGGTCTCTTTATTAAAAGCATTGTTACCATTGGAAGTACTCTTCTTGGCAGTAGCTTTCTTTCTCGTCTTAGGTGTAGTGTTTGTAGCCATAATTTGATCTAAGGATGACAAATTTAGGATAAAATAAGTCTATTCTTCCCCTATTTCTCCTTTGAAATTATTGAACTTAAAAGCAAAAGGCAAAAGTTCCGAAATAGAATTGAACTTCCTTACCCTATTCCCTGAATTAATAAGATAGAGCTCAATACTTTGACCCTGTTTCTCTTCATATTCTAACAATGCTTGTCTGCAGGAACCACATGGTGAAATAAGGTCATTACCATCTGAATAAACCGCAACCTTTTTAATTTCCTTGTTTGGATGGCTTGAAGAGGCGGCGAACACAGCCACTCTTTCAGCACATAATCCGCTGGGAAAGGCTCTATTCTCTTGATTGTTTCCTCCTACAACACTTCCATCACTCAATAGAACAGCAGCACCTACTTTGAAGTTTGAATAGGGTGCATATGCATTGTTTGCATACTCTTTAGCTGTTGCAAGAACTGATTGAATATCATAAGCCAATTCCTTAGCACTATCAAAATCTGTATAGGTTATCTGTATGGACGACTCTTTAGGCATCTGAATAATTTGAGCTATGAAAATTAAGGATTAAGTGCTGAATCGATCAATTCTTGTAGATCAAAGCAGTTGCATAACATGCTACTCCTTCTTCTCTGCCAACGAAACCAACTTTTTCAGAGGTAGTTGCTTTGATGGATATATCATCTTGATCAACTCCCATACAAACTGCCAAGACCTTTTGCATCTCTTCTATATGCGGATTAACCTTGGGAGCCTCAAGTACCACTGTGGCATCAATGTTTGAGATAGAATACCCTTTTTCTGACAGGAGTTTGCAAACCTCTTCCAAAAAGAACTTACTATCTCTTCCTTTATAGCTAGGATCAGTTGGGGGAAAATGAAAGCCAATATCTCTCAGATTTGCAGCGCCTAGTAAAGCATCACAGATGGCATGTATTAAAACGTCTGCATCAGAATGACCAACAGCGCCTTTCTCAGCAGCCGGAATTTCTATTCCACCTAGAAAGAATTTCTTACCACCTTCTAATTGGTGGACATCATATCCTAATCCTACACGGATCTTCATTATTGTTCTTCTTTGTTCTGCTGACTAAAGGCTTCAAAGTCAAACTTCAAAGTAAATCTTGCAGTATTGGCCAGTGGATTTCTTTGGGCGTTTCCTACCAAATAAGCTATATCAAGAGAGAATACAGAAAGCTTAAGACCTAGACCAACTGTGAGGTATTGTCTGTTACCTTTTGTAGGATGTTCATAGAAATATCCCATTCTCACAGCAAATTGTTTGTCGTACCAATACTCAATACCACCGCTCCAATTGATCTCTCTCCACTCCTCTCTTGTAACACTTCCCTGCTCAATAGTTGCATTCCCATTTTCATCAATATCGGTCACCAAACCGGGAGCATCTGTAAAAGAGCCAAACATACCACTTACAACACTAACATTTGGATCTCTACCCGCAAGCACTTCCGGATCTCCATTAGCATCTCTTATAATGGTTCCGGTGGAATCAGTTTTGTAGATCGGTGGAGTTGGCACTAGTAACTTGGATGCTTCAACTAAAAAGGTTAGACTGTTATAGTCATCAAAGTCCAATGTCAATGAAGGACCAAGGCGCAAGGTTGTAGGCAAGAAATCACTTTCATTATTATCTGTGTAACGCATCTTCGCACCAATATTTGTAATGCTCATTCCCACATTGAAAGTTCCATCATAATCTCCCAGTTGAATGTCATCATTAGTATAGAAACCGGAAACATCTGCAGCAATTGAGCTTGCAGGTCTAGTGTCTTGACCGTTCACCGTGATCCCTTGAGTAAGGTTTGAATTGATGTATCGAATTGCCATACCGAAGGCATAATTCTTCGACAATTGCATTCCGTAGGCAACATCAAATGAAAACTCATTGGGTGTGAAGTTTCCAATGGTGTTGCCATTTATATCAGTAAAGGTTATCTCTCCTAAAGAAAAATATTTCAAACTAGCTCCCAAAGTAGAGATCCTGTTTAGTTTGTAATATCCTGAAACATAAGAAAGACTAATATCTCCTACCAAGTTTCTCAACCAAGGAGAATAGGTTAAGGACAATCCTCCTGAACCTTCCATAAAAGCCAATTTGGATGGATTCCAATGGATCGAATTTGCATCCGGACTTGTAGAAACACCGGCATCCCCTAAAGCTCCTCCTCTTGCATCTGGAGAAATTGTTAAGAATGGAACAGCCGTAGTAATTGTATTCAGCTCTAATTCATCAGGTAAACTACCTTGGGTAACTTGTGCATTTGATGCAAAACAAATACTCAATAAAAGAAAGCTTGTAAATAATCTTGGGAATCTAACTACCACTATCAATTTTTAAAGGATTGCAAATATAGTAAACTTAAGAAAGGCTAAAGGATTACAAGCTTCTCATATTTCTCTGTAACAGAGCCATTTCTAGATCTAACTTTTAATTTATAAACATAAACTCCCTTTCCTATTTTGTCGCCAAAATCATCTCTTCCGTCCCAACGAATATCCCTTGAGAGAAAGCCTTCATTCACAATTACTTCATTGAATGATTTCACAAGCTTTCCGCTTACAGTAAAGACCTCCAATTTGATATCCAAAGGAATACCGGGTTGGTTATGTTGGAAAATAAATTCTGTATTGGTTGTAAATGGATTGGGGTAATTCACCAAATTCTGGATTTTAATATCCTTAGACCCTACAACAGTAAACTCAATTGTACTTTCCGATGAATTATTGGCAACATCCCATGCTTTCAGTGTAATGGTATGTTTTCCTTCACTGAGTTCTTTAAAGGGAAAGTTTACTCTACCACTTTGATAGTCATCTAGATTGGCTTCATAATATTCATTTAAAACATAGGAATTTTCTGTATTTCCATCAAGAATGGCAACTATATCGTGACCAATTCCATTCCCTACAGTGTTGATTCCCTGATCATCTCTGAGGTTGGCCAATAATATTGGATTATCGTCAGTTATACCACCAAAGACAAAGGTTTCATCGTTCATGAATAATTCGATATCAGGGCCTTTGTTATCTTCCAGAGCATTTGGGTTAGAGCCACCAATCATAAAGTCCTTAGTGTAGCCATTCGCATCAACAGAAGAATTACTTCCATAATAAGAGATCTTACCATCACCATAGTTGTATGAAATATCTTTTGGCACCACAAATTCAAAACTAAATTCTCCATTGGTCACAGATGCCTTTCCACGAAAAAGGATATTGTCTCTCTTATCATATCTAAAGCCCGCACCCCCATCATTTGCCAAGGTCACAACCCTCTTTGATTTATCATAGACGGTAGGATTGATCACTCCGTTGAAATCATTCAATTTGTTTCCGGCAAGATCCGTTAAGTACCCTTTTACCGTGGCCTTGGAGAGCGCATTCAATGTATCTGTTCCATTTCCAACTGAAACTCCATTGATCTCAGTAGTAATTACTTTGTAATATGGCAAGTTGGGTGTAAGGGATGGGTCACCTAGCAATGAGAAATTTCTTGAATTGCTCTGATTCGCATTATCGTTCTTTACCAACATACTAAGTTCGCCCATAGTGTAATACTTGCCATTTGCATCCCTTTCAAACAATTTATTATAGAAGCTCCTATTCAATAGATAATTAGGAGATGAGAAAACTAATCTTGTAGTGGTTAGCAATGCAATTCCACCCCCATTCGGATTTAATAACACCAACTCTCCACCAGAGGTTCTAAATGGATCATCAAAACGACTAAACTCGCAAGTTGCTGTAACAAAAAGGGGTAATTGATTAATATTCGACCAGGAATTGATGGTCTGTATATCCAATACCCTTTCACCTGCCCAGCCGGTTTCTCCTCCATGTCCTGTATAGTTGATGATCAATGATCCGGTCTCAACTGCTCTAGAAATCCTGTCATTAACTTCAGGATATCTCGGACCTGAGGAAGTAGATACTTGCTGGAAGGCATCTAAGTATAATTTGACAAGATTATAAGACTCATCTTTGGTTTCTGTAAGATAAGTAAGGTCATCAGCCTGACTCATATGTATCCCGCCATCTTCATCATCAGCAACAAAAACGATCTTATTTCTCCAGTCTCCCAGACTACTTGGCTGAAGATAAGCTCTAACTTTTTCAACTATACCTCTTGCCTCTGCTCTTGTTTTTACTGGCAATCTTCCAATACCCACATCAATTTTATCAGGAGTGCTTGTATTTGTAAACCAAGGGCCTTCATTATCATCTAAGAGACCTATGTAATCATCAGAAATATATGAATTGGTTGGCTCCAAGGAATTAGCAGATTGGAAACCCAGAACGAAGTTTGTATTTCCCTTGATCCTGTTCTTCATGTCATAGGAGGCGTCACCCACCAACATCACATATTTTGGAAGATCTTCGGGAGTAGTTGCTCTATCATAGAACATTTTAATAAACATTCTCAGGGCAATAATATCCTGAACTCCTGATGAGAACTCATTGTATATCTGTTGAGGACTTACAGTATGAACCCTCAATCCTCTTGATTGATGAATACTTTGCAACTCCCTCGCCTCATTCATAAAGAGAGGGTGACTAATGATAAGCAGGTCAGCCGGGCCTAAAGCGTGTAAGTTCTGATTTGGAACTGGTCCGATGGGGTGAACTCCAACTGTATCAAAATCGGAGAAGGCAATAAATTCTTTCAGCTCAGAGGTAAGACTTACAAAGGAATACTGATTACTTTGTTGACTTAAGGTTCTTTCAACCACATTGTACTTGTCTGATACATCCCAGACTCTTGCTGTTTTGGCAGAATTAATAACGAATTGAGATACATTATTTTCACCAACGCTATTCATATCTCTAAATGGTAGCTGATCTGCTGTTAGAATCAACCTGCTTCTTACATTAACACTGAGATAGTTCAACCAGCCCTTTGAAACCGCCTGAGGCTTATTGTATGCTATACTGAAGATCAAATTGGAAGAGGATGGGTTGAAGTCAAATGTTTCTCTATTCAAACGCGCATAGCCCACCTCATATCTATTCAGCACAGTTGAACCTATGGGAAGAGAAAAACTTTGACCGGATACTCCTATACTGAACAAACTAGTAACTCCTGCTCTTCCAACTGCATAGATTTCAAAAGAAGCAGGCTCTGTAGTGATAATATGGGGAAAATTGAATGAAAAATTCTTGGATACTTGATCATCAAACTCTTCCCCCACCCACATTTGTCCTGATTTTAGAAGATTGGTTTGATCTTTTTCATAATAGGCGTATTGGTCGAAAGAGGTGACCGTTTGATTAGGACTCAGAGAAGGATTTGATTGTTGCACTATTCTTTTCCCCACTCCTTGATCAACAGTTAAGTAATAGTAGGTTGTGTCAGCATAGGTATGCTCTTTATGTCTAAAATGTCCGTTAATACTATCATAGGACCAAGTCACCTGATCTTCGCCATAAAAAAGAATGTAGTCTCCTTTATTAAAGGTACCATCGTTCTCACCAACAACAATTATAGCATTTTCAACAAGGTCATCTGGTCTTGGAACGTCATTCTCTCTCGGCAGCATTCCGCCGCCATAACCAAATAGCGACAGTCTTCTTGGATCAATCTGAGAAGGATCCATTCCTATGCGTTGAAGAAATGTATAGTCTAATTTGAATACTCCATCTTTAGTAACTGCTATTTTATGCCAATTTCCTTGACTTAACACAGACTGACTTGCAAAGGTCAAAGCTTTTCTTCTTGAGCTTTTTGCTCCGGAATAGTTTGAAAAACTATATCGAATGTCGGCTGAAACCAATTTCTCAACCTGTCCACTTGGACTCCTTCTGAGAGGGTAGAATTTGATAAAAGGAACATTGACCTTTCTTATAGTGCTATTTTCAACTTCTACTTTGATAGATGATGAAATGATCTCCTTTTTCTCAAGGGCAGATAATTCATCATTTTCTAATGTTTCAAAGACCAAATTTTCCAATTGAACAGAAATTAATTCTCGTCCATTGGCATTTTTTACCCTCTTATAAAGAAAGGGAAGATCATTTTTTATAAAATTATATTGTGCATCTTCAAAATGTAATGCCCTATACTTTTCTCTTCCTTCAAAGCCATAATCTATAGGAGAAGTCCAATCCAACTGGACACTCTCAACCACTTGATTATGTGCCTCATGAGCAATGAAGATGAAAAATAATATTAGAAGAGACTTAAAAAATCTATCCATGGGGAATGGTTAATTTACAACTCAAAAACGGCGTCAAAAATATATTATTGTAAAATTTATAATTTCTCAATAGTTGGATAACAAAAAAGGAAAACACAAGTTTAGTTATATTTGTCGCCGTGCTGAATTTTCGCTGAGTGGGTAAAGGATTATTCCATACATTTCTTCTTGTACTAATCTGTAGTGTAGCATTTGCGCAGGATCCAACCTTTTCGCAATTCTATGCGAACAGATTGTATTTAAACCCTGCGTTTGCAGGTACAGCTAAGTGTCCACGCCTTACACTTAACTACAGAAACCAATGGCCGGGTATTGATAATAGCTTTATCACCTATTCAGCAAGTTTCGATCAACAAGTAGACGCAATTAGTGGAGGACTTGGTGCTTTAGTTTTCAGAGATATTGGTGGTGAAGGGATTTTGAGCACAACTTCAGCCAGCCTCATGTATTCATATCAATTCTCTGTCAATAGAAAGTTTTCTATTAGAGCTGGATTTCAAGGAACATTTGTTCAAAAATCTATTGATGTAAGCAATCTTCGATTTGGCGACATGATCGATTCTAGAAGAGGTTTTGTATACCAAACTCAGGAGCAGATCGCCAACGATCAGGTTATTTATCCCGACTTCTCGTTTGGCCTACTTGGCTTTAGTGAAAAACTTTACTTCGGTTTAGCCGTACACCATCTCACTGCACCTGATGAAGGCTTCAGCGGATTGTCTGAACTACCTAGAAGATTCACCGGTCATTTCGGGGCAGTTTTACCTTTGGGAATAAGACATGAAGATATGAGTTGGTCTCCGAATGTGATCTATCAACAACAAGGTCCTGCTCAAGAAATTAACTTGGGACTCTATGTAACAAAAGGTCCGGTTGTATTAGGAGCATGGTATAGATTTACCGATGCATACATATTCCTTTTAGGTCTACAAAAAGACAATTACAAGATCGGATACAGCTATGATATCACAAGTAGTTACCTATCAGATAAGACCAATGGTTCACATGAGATCAGCTTCTCATATCTGTTCCCATGCAGGCCTAAGAAAGTCAAATTTGAAACAATAAGTTGTCCGGCCTTCTAGTTAAAAGAATTGAATTTATTTAAATTCCTTATTTTTGGAAGTTGTATTAATCAAAATATGATGAAAAATCGATCAAACTTATATCTCATCCTTCTAGGGCTAGTTGTGGCTTTAGGATCATGTACCAAGGAAAGATCCAGTACAACAGGATGGCAATATAATAATTCGGGAAATGGAGGTTTCGAAAAGCCACCGTTCTTTGAGCAAGAAACTGGTCCTGGACTGGTTTTGATCGAAGGTGGTCGCTTTACCATGGGTAAAACTGAGCAGGATATCTATTACGACTGGAACAATGTCGAGAGGACTGTGACGGTTTCTTCCTTCTATATGGATGAGACTGAAGTTAAGAACATCGATTATCGTGAATACCTATACTGGTTGAAAAGAGTTTTCGGTGCTGATTATCCTGAAGTATACAAAAAGGCCCTTCCGGATACACTTGGATGGAGATCTAGACTTGCTTACAATGAACCATATGTTGAATACTATCTAAGGCACCCTGCCTATGCAGATTATCCTGTTGTAAATGTTAGCTGGCTACAAGCTTCTGACTATGCGGCTTGGAGAACAGACAGAGTGAACGAATTGATCTTGATAAGAGAGGGTTTATTTGAGCACAACCCCAACCAGTTCAACGAGGACAACTTCAACACAAGAGCTTACCTAAATGGTCAGTATGAGAGTGGAAAAAGAGTTGATGGTTTGATCGATCTAGATCCGAACAAAGAAACGAGAAACGTAAGGGTTGAAGATGGAATTCTTCTTCCTGAATACCGCTTACCAACTGAGGCAGAGTGGGAATATGCTGCCTTAGGCTTGATAGGTAATACTTTTGGTGAATTGGTCATTGAAAGAAAGTTCTATCCTTGGAACGGTCATGGAGTAAGAAATGCTGATGACAAATACCTTGGTCAGATGTTGGCCAACTTCAAAAGAGGAAGAGGTGACAATATGGGTGTTGCTGGTCAGTTGAATGACAATGCTGAAATTACTGCACCTGTTTATTCCTATTGGCCAAATGATTACGGTCTATACAATATGGCGGGTAATGTTAGTGAGTGGGTAATGGATGTCTATCGTCCAATGACTGCTCAAGATGCAGACGACTTTAGACCATTTAGAGGTAATGTCTTCAAAACTCTTGTAAGAGATGAGGAAGGATATATTGCTGAAAAGGACAGTTTAGGTAAATTAAAGTACAGAGAAGTAAATCCTGAAGATGACAATTTGAACAACAGAAGGAATTACAAAAGAGCTGACGTAATCAACTATGAAGATGGTGACCTAGAATCAAGCAGACTTTATGGTGATCCTATTGGATTTGAAGAAGCTGATAAGCAAGGTGGAGCGATGTACCAATTTGGAAAGACTACCTTGATCAGCGATAGAGCTAGAGTATACAAGGGAGGTTCATGGAACGACAGAGCTTATTGGATGACACCGGGAACCAGAAGGTTCTTAACTGAAGATCAATCATCTCCATACATTGGATTTAGATGTGCAATGATCAGAGTTGGTAGTCCGGTTGGACTTGTTTACTAAGACGTTTATATCTTTCAATAAAAAAGCCTCGAAGATTTTCGGGGCTTTTTTATTTTTATCAGATGAAGACTAGACTTGAAGATCTGTATGATATCTATCTAAAGCATCCTATAATCTCCAAGGACAGTAGGGAGATTACAAAAGACTGCTTGTACTTCGCCTTATCTGGCGAGAATTTCAATGGAAATAAATTTGCTAGTGATGCATTGAGCAAGGGAGCAGCCTTTGCTGTCATTGATGATCCGGAATATAAGCAGAATGAACGTTGCTTATTGGTTGAAGACAGTCTGCAAACCCTTCAAGATCTGGCTAGATTGCACCGCAGCAAGCTAAGCATTCCTGTTATCGGGATAACCGGCAGTAATGGAAAGACGACAACTAAAGAATTGATCAGCCAGGTTCTTTCTATGAAGTTTGACACTCATGCAACGAAAGGAAACTACAATAATCACATTGGAGTTCCTCTTACCATTCTTCAAATAAACCCTTCCCATGAAATGGCGGTGATCGAGATGGGAGCCAACCATCAAGGTGAGATCGAGTTCCTGTGTAGTATTTCTGATCCGGATTATGGCATGATCACCAATATTGGTAAAGCACATTTAGAAGGATTTGGGGGAATAGAAGGCGTTAAAAAAGGGAAATCTGAATTGTACAAGCATCTGGAGAAAAAGGACGGACTTGTCTTCCTGAATTTTGATGATGAAACATTAGTAGAGCTTTCAGAAAGAAATAGAACACATCTTTATGGCACCAATGAGCAATGCGATTGCAAAGCATCCTTGGATCAGTCTCACCCAAACCTAATTGGCAGTTGGAGTTATCAAAATAGAATTGGGCACATCAATAGTAAGATCTATGGCTCTTATAATTTCTACAATATGCTAGCGGCCATCTGCATTGGAAATTTTTTCAATGTCAAGGCTGAAGATATAGACCAAGCCATCAATAATTATGAATCATCTAACAATCGATCTGAAATAAAACGTTTTCAAGATCACACAGTATATCTTGATGCCTATAATGCAAACCCTTCAAGCACAAAGGTAGCGATCGACAATTTTGAATTATTGAATGTTGACCCTGAGTTGAAGGTTTTGATCCTTGGCGATATGTTTGAGCTTGGAGACGACAGCATCAATGAGCATAAAAGTATTTCCGATTACGCAAAAAATAAAGGATTTGGAGAAATTCTATTTGTTGGGGAGAATTATTCTCAGGCATTGAAAGGAAAAGAAGACACTAAATGCTTCAAATCAACTGAAGAAGCTATTGAATGGTATAAAAAGCTAAATAAAAAAGCCAAACACATCTTGATCAAGGGATCAAGAGGAATGGCTTTAGAAAAACTCTTATGATCGTTCGAAACTTCTTATTCGTTGAGAACGGCTCTTGAGATGACAATCTTTTGCACCTCGGTAGTACCTTCATAGATTTGAGTGATCTTAGCATCTCTCATCAATCTTTCAACATGGTACTCTTTCACATAGCCGTAACCGCCATGAACCTGAACGGCCTCAATTGTGGTTTCCATTGCTACTCTAGAAGCAAATACTTTTGCCATAGCTGAAGCCTTGTCAAAGTTCTCACCCTTATCTTTTATGTTGGCAGCCTTCAAACAAAGCAGTCTAGCAGCCTCGATCTCTGTTGCCATATCAGCAAGCTTGAAGGCAATTGCTTGGTGCTTGTGAATTGGCTTTCCAAATGCAGCTCGCTCTTTACTATATGCTAGAGCAAGCTCATAAGCGCCAGAAGCAATACCCAATGCCTGAGCAGCAATTCCTATTCTACCGCCGGATAAAACCATCATGGCGAACTTGAATCCGAAACCATCCTCACCAATTCTATTCTCTTTAGGAACTTTTACATCACTGAACATGAGAGTATGGGTATCTGACCCTCTAATTCCCAATTTATCTTCTTTCGCCCCAACTGTAAAACCTTCCCATTCTTTCTCAACAATAAAGGCATTGATGCCTCTATGTCCTTTCTCAACATCTGTTTGTGCGATAACGATATAATAAGAAGCTGAATTCCCATTAGTGATCCAGTTCTTGGTGCCATTCAATAGGTAATGGTCTCCTTTATCAATTGCCGTAGTTCTTTGCGAGGTAGCATCTGATCCCGCCTCGGGCTCAGAAAGACAAAATGCTCCGATCTTCTCTCCTTTTGCCAACGGAACTAAATACTTTTGTTTTTGCTCTTCTGTACCGAATTTCTCCAGTCCCCAGCAAACCAGCGAATTGTTTACCGACATACACACTGAAGTTGAAGCATCGATCTTTGAGATCTCTTCCATTGCAAGTACATAGGAAACAGTATCCATACCGCCTCCGCCGTATTTGGGATCCACCATCATTCCCATGAATCCGAGTTCACCCAATTGCTTTACTTCTTCAGCCGGAAATTCCTGCTTGTTGTCTCTATCGATCACGCCTGGTTTCAAAACATTCTGGGCGAAATCTCTCGCAGCATCTCTTACCGCTATTTGTTCCTCTGTAAGTTCTATATTCATACCTTTATTTTTTCCTTAAACGGCTTGCAAAAATAATCTATTTACCGTCTTGAGCAAAGAATTAGAAATCTACAAGATCGTTGGACTTATGTCTGGCTCATCATTAGACGGACTTGATATCTGCCTAGCCCATTTTTGGTTAGAAGATGAACAATGGAAATACGATATAGTTTCAGCCACTACTGTAGAATATTCTAAAGATTGGAAAAAGCGTTTAGTGAATGCAAAAGATCTTGATGGCATTGAGCTTTCTGTCCTAGATAGGGAATACGGAACCTTTCTGGGAACAACTGCATTGAATTTTTTAAATACCATCAATGAAGATGCAAATTATATAGCTTCTCATGGTCATACTATCTTTCATCAAATAGATAAGAAACTGAGTCTTCAGATAGGCCATGGAGCCTTTCTCTCAGCTTCCTCTGGACTGAAAACCATCTCAGATTTTAGATCCTTGGATACAGCCTACGGAGGCCAAGGAGCTCCTCTTGTTCCTACAGCTGAAAAATATCTGTTTCCTGAAATAAACTATTTCTTGAACATTGGAGGCATTGCAAATATTTCTGTTCATCAGGAAGAAAAGATATTGGGCTTTGATATTTGCCCTGCAAATCAGGTCCTGAATTATTTGAGCAGAAAATACTTCGATATAGACTACGACAAGAATGGAGAAATTGCAAGAAGTGGGGAGCTGAACACTAAATTGCTAGAGGAACTCAATAAGATCAAATTCTATCATGAACCTGCGCCAAAGTCTCTAGGTAGAGAATTTACTGAAATCGAGATCTATCCTATTCTTGACCAATCAGAATTAAACGGGAGTGATCTCCTTTGCACCTATACCCATCATATTGCCGAGCAAATGGCAGCAAGCTTTAAAGAGTACGCTCAACAACCTAAAGTTATGATCAGTGGCGGTGGTGCATACAACCAATTCTTGATCGAACTTCTTGAATACAATAATGTTCAGATGATAGATATTGACGACCAACTTATCAATTTCAAGGAGGCTTTGAGTTTTGCTTTTTTGGGTTTACTGAGAATACAAGGGGAACCAAATGTTCTTTCAACGATCAGTGGAGCTTCAAAAGATAGCTGTGGTGGAAGCATATTTTTTCCTTAAAAAAGTAATGGGATTCTACCCCAAGTAGGCAACATAAAATTGATACTTTTGCGTCAAAATTTTTAGCCCTATGTTGGAGCTCTTAAAGCAGTACGAAGGCAAGCAAGCCGAGATCGTTTTTGAATGGAAAGATTCAGAGACAGAAGCTGAAGGTTGGGTAGTGATCAACTCCCTAAGAGGTGGTGCCGCCGGAGGTGGTACAAGAATGAGAAAAGGTCTTGACAAACATGAAGTTACCTCTTTGGCCAAAACCATGGAGATCAAATTTACAGTTTCAGGACCTCCTATTGGTGGGGCACAATCAGGTATCAATTTCGATCCATCAGACCCGAGGAAAGAAGGCGTTCTAAAGCGCTGGTTCAAAGCTGTTTCTCCTCTGCTAAAAAGTTATTATGGTACCGGAGGTGATCTCAATGTTGATGAGATCCATGAAGTAATTCCAATTACTGAAGAGGCCGGTGTTTGGCATCCTCAAGAAGGTGTTTTTAACGGGCACTTTCAACCATCTGAAGCTGAAAAGATCAATAGGATTGGACAGTTAAGACATGGAGTATTAAAAGTGATTGAAGATCCTGTTTTCAGTCCGGACGTTAGCAAAAAATATGTTGTTGCGGATATGATCACCGGATATGGAGTTGCAGAATCAGTAAAGCACTTTTACAATATTTATGGTGGAGAGCTGAAGGGCAAAAGAGCAGTCATTCAAGGTTGGGGCAATGTAGGTTCAGCCGCTGCTTATTATCTATCTCAATCGGGAGCTAAGATCGTAGGTATCATAGATAGAAATGGAGGATTGATCAATGAGGAAGGATATTCTTTTGAAGAGATCAGGGAACTGTTCACCTCTAAAAAAGGCAATCAGTTGCATTCTGATAATATGATGTCATTTGAGGAAGTTAATGATAGGATCTGGAATATAGATGCAGAGATATTCTTACCTTGTGCAGCCTCTCGATTAATTACCAAAGATCAACTTGACAGAATGTTAAGTTCAAAACTGGAAGTCATTTCTGCAGGAGCAAATGTGCCGTTTGCCGATCCTGAGATCTTCTTTGGTCCAATCGCAAAATATGCAGATGAGAAAGTTAGCGTTATACCTGACTTTATCTCCAATTGTGGAATGGCAAGGGTATTTGCTTATTTGATGTCTTCAAAGGCCAGCATGATGGACGAAGACATCTTCAATGATACTTCAGAAACGATCAAAAAAGCACTTATTGAAGTGAATAATAGATCTAATAGTAAACTTGAGATTGCGCAAAACGCTTTCAAAATAGCTTTAGATAAATTAATGTAAAAAAGCAGGCAGGATGTACACATTGATGGTAGTAATATTCATTTTGGGCTATATAATGATAGCCTTTGAACATCCTCTGAGAATAGACAAGGCTGCCCCTGCTTTATTAATTGCTGTATTAGGCTGGGTAGCTTATGTATTCGGGATGGAAGAGATCCTTTCGAACAGCAGCTCTTTCTTGGCCTATGTAGATCCACAGGGAGACTTCAACATAAAGGAGCTGATCAACGAGCACGGGCACCATTTCATTGTTCATGAGCTTGGACACCACCTCACTCATCATTCCGAGATCATATTCTTCCTGATTGGTGCTATGACAATTGTGGAACTGATAGATGCACATGAAGGTTTTGCGGTGATCACCAATAAGATCAAGACTACCAATAAAGTTAAGTTGCTCTGGATCATTTGTATCCTAACTTTCTTTTTCTCTGCTGCCCTTGACAACCTTACCACTTCAATTGTGATGATCTCCTTACTTCGAAAATTAGTTGCCGATAAAAAGGACCGTTGGTTCTTCGCAGGATTAGTCATCATTTCTGCCAATGCCGGTGGCGCATGGTCGCCTATTGGGGATGTCACCACAACCATGCTATGGATCGGAAAGCAGATCTCTGCTGCCAATGTCATCACCGAACTATTTGTTCCTAGCTTGATCTGTATGCTAATTCCATTGCTCTTTTTGACCTTTACTCAAAAAGGAGAGATAAGAAGACCGGAAGAACAATCAGAAACGGAGCATGTGCTTGACAAGACAACTGCATTTGAAAGGAATTTGATCTTTTTCCTTGGAGTTGGATTATTGCTTTTTGTACCTGTCTTTAAAACCTTTACCCATCTTCCACCTTATATGGGGATGATGTTCGGATTGGGTGTACTTTGGGTAGTTACAGAAGTGATCCACAGAAGCAAGAATCACGAGATCAAATCTGAACTATCAGTTATTGGTGTGTTGAGAAAGATCGATATTGTTAGTGTTCTCTTTTTCTTAGGAATTCTGATCGCCATTTCAAGTTTGCAATCTGCCGGTCATTTAACAAAAATGGCCCAACTTCTAGACGAAAATCTTGGCAATATTTATTTGGTGAATTTATTCATTGGATTGCTATCAGCAGTTGTAGACAATGTTCCTTTGGTAGCTGCTTCAATGGGTATGTATCCAATCGTATCTCCTGAACTTCTCAGCACTCTTAGTCCTGAAAATGCCGAATACTACAAACATTTTGTTCAGGATGGTAATTTCTGGGAATTCTTGGCCTATTGTGCCGGTACAGGTGGAAGTGCCTTGATCATCGGCTCTGCAGCCGGAGTTGCAGTGATGGGTATGGAAAGGATCGACTTTATCTGGTACTTGAAGAAGATGAGCCTTTTGGCCATTTTGGGGTATGCTGCAGGAGCTGCTTATTACATTGCTGTAGTAGCCTAAACTCCCTACAATAAAACTAACAGTTTCATGTTTACAAGTCGGGCTGCTTAGACCGACTGAGCATTCCTTTACTCATAATTTAGTGAAGGTCATAAATACCGCTCGAGCATGAATATACCATTTTGTCAGATCAACCTTTCTGATCAAGCTGCAGAAGCAGCTACAGAAGGAACAGAAACTACAGTCGAAACACTTTCAATCTTAGAATTGATCACCTCAGGAGGAGTGGGTGGAATACTGATCATGTTGACCCTCTTTGTCCTCTCTGTCATTGCTGTTTACATTTTCGTAGAAAGGTATATGACCATCAAGAAGGCCGCTCAAGAGGATGTCAATTTCATGAATGAGATCAAAGATTTTATACATGATGGCAAATTGGAAGCGGCGAGATCTCTTTGTAAAAACACCCCTACCCCAATTGCAAGGATGATTGAGAAGGGAGTTAATAGAATTGGTAAACCATTAGGAGATATTGCTGAAGCAATTGAAAATACAGGTAAGCTAGAGCTATTCAAATTAGAGAAGAACCTTGCCACCTTAGCAACCATTTCAGGTGCCGCTCCAATGATCGGATTCCTGGGAACTGTGATCGGGATGATCCTGGCGTTTCATGAAATGGCTTCCGCCGGTGGGAACATTGATGTTGAAATGTTGGCAGAAGGGATCTATACAGCCATGGTAACTACAGTTGCAGGTTTGGTTGTTGGGATCGTAGCCTATATTGCTTATAACCTCTTAGTGGCAAAGGTTGAAAAGGTAGTTTTCAAAATGGAAGCAAGAACAACGGAATTCATGGACATCCTAAACGAACCTGGAAAATAATGGCCATACGAACAAGAAATAAAGTAAGTCCCAATTTTAATATGTCGTCAATGACCGACATAGTTTTCCTATTGCTGATCTTCTTTATGCTCACCTCTACTCTGGTTAGTCCTAATGCATTAAAGTTGTTATTGCCAAATAGCTCTAGCAAAACCTTGGCTCCGCAAACCGTTTCTGTTTCAATTACAGAGGCATTGGATTACTATGTAGATAAAGAGCAGGTTCCTTTTGCCAATTTAGAGATGAGAATTTTAGAGAAGATGGGCAATAATCCGGATAATTCTATCATTCTACATGTAGACAAATCCATCGCAGTGGAAGAAGCTGTAAAAGTAATGGATATTGCTAGCAGGAATAAACTAAAAATGGTTCTGGCTACAAAGCCCAACTAATGGAAAAGGAAGAGGATAAGAATAAGAAACGTGGACTACTGACCAGCATCATCCTTCATTTGATGCTGATACTGATGTTTGCATTCTTTGGAATGTCCTACACTATTCCTCCCCCTGAAGAAGAAGGGATCACTATCAACTTTGGTTATGTTGAGGCCGGAAGTGGAGAAGTACAATCCAGCAATCCGGAAACATCTCCTCAAGAACAAACAGAACAACAAGAAGAAGTTGAGGAAGTAGAAGAAGCTGTATCCCAAGAGGAAATCTTAGAACAAAGTGTAGAAGAATCTGCCTCAGTAACTAAAAAAGAAGAAAAGAAGAAGGAGGAGGAAGCAAAAGAAGAAGTTCCTGAGCCTGATAAGAATTTAAGCGACGCCTTGAATAAATGGAAGAACAAGAAAGATCAATCCACAGAAGGAGATGGAACCACGGATCAAGCAGGAGATCAAGGCTCGTTGGACGGTGATCCCAATAGCAAAAATTATACAGGTGGGGGCAGCGGCGATGGAACAAGCTTCAATCTGAGTGGAAGGGCCATGCTTAGCTCACCAAAGATCAAGGATGATTCTCAAGATGAGGGAACAGTAGTGGTGGATATTATTGTTGATAAATATGGTAATGTACTAAGAGCAAACCCAGGTGCAAGAGGATCTACAACAACAAGTCCTATTCTTTATAAAAAGGCAAAAGAAGCAGCCATGAGCACAAAGTTCAATGCCAATCCAAATGCTCCGGAAGAGCAAAAAGGACAGATGACCTTTAAATTCATTCTCAATTGAGAACCTATAGAGAAACTCTTGACTATCTCTTTTCTCAGTTACCAATGTACCAGAGAGATGGAAAGGCCGCCATCAAAAAAGACCTCAATAACACAATGGCGCTTTGCAAGTTATTGGGAAATCCGGAAGAAAAATTTCGATCCATTCATATAGCAGGCACCAATGGCAAAGGTTCTACAGCTCATATGATGGCTTCCATCTTTCAAGAAGCCGGCTACAAGACAGGCCTATACACTTCTCCTCATTTAAAGGATTTTAGAGAAAGGATCAAGATCAATGGAAGTATGATCAAGGAATTGGATGTGATAGACTTTGTGGAATCACATCAAGCCATTTTTCAAGATATAAGACCTTCCTTTTTCGAATGGACAGTGGCTCTTGCTTTCAATCATTTTGCAAAAGAAGAAGTAGACATTGCAATCATAGAAACAGGGTTAGGAGGCAGACTGGATTCAACCAATGTGATCAATCCTGAATTGAGTATCATTACCAATATAGCAATGGATCATACGGATATGTTGGGCGATACCATTGAGCTAATAGCCAATGAGAAGGCAGGGATTATCAAGGAGAGCACTCCTGTTGTAATTGGCAATACCTCAAATGCTAAAGAGGTCTTTGCAAAAAAAGCCTCCGAGAAAGGTTCGGCAATCTATTATGCTGAGAATTTCCCCATGCCAATATTGGTCAATGCAGATCTAAGAGGCAATTATCAAAGGGAAAACCTGAAAACAGTTTACACTGCATGGCATGTTTTGAGGCTCAAAACCGACTTTCAACTTAGCTATATTCACTTTGTGAGAGGCGTAAGCAAGTCGATCAAAAATACGTCGCTAAGAGGAAGGTGGGAAATTCTCTCAGAATTACCCAAAACAATAACAGATGTTGCTCATAATGAAGCCGGTTTATCCTATGTATTAGAGCAATTAAAGGAAGAAAGCTACGATCAGTTGCACATTGTGCTAGGCCTGGTAAAAGAAAAAGACCATAGTAAGATCTTAAAATTATTCCCTCAAGAGGCAAATTTTTACTTCTGCGCCGCCAATATTCCAAGATCCCTAGAAGCGGAAAAGCTTCAATCTCTCGCAAACACAGTTGGACTAAAAGGCGAAGTATACAGCAGTGTTGAAGAAGCAATAAAAGAGGCCCAAGCAATGGCTTCAAAGCAAGACCTCATCTATATAGGAGGTAGTACTTTCGTAGTTGCGGAAGCACTGTAATATTTTTTTGAAAAGAGTTGCCATAATTGACTTTTCATGTATATTTGCACTCCCAATTTTCGGGGCGAATAGCTCAGCTGGTTCAGAGCACCTCGTTTACACCGAGGGGGTCGGGAGTTCGAATCTCTCTTCGCCCACAAAGAAAAGCCTGATTTGCATTTTGCAAATCAGGCTTTTTTCGTTTTAGACAAGCTGAGCTTGCTCAAGCTTGGATGGAACGAAGAAAGACGAGTTCGAGCGAAGCGAGAACAGGCTTTTCTTTGTTAGGACACCTCCTTTGAGATGGGCGAACAAAGTGAGCCAATCTCATTCAAATGTCAGTTATCAATCTTCAAAGTAATGATCTCTATATCTTGAAATAATCTCAAATAAGTCTTTGTTCTTGCTTCTTGACTCTTATCTCTATAAAGAACAGGCTTTTCTTTGTTAGGACACCTCCTTTGAGATGGGCGAACAAAGTGAGCCAATCTAATGAAAGCAAGTCAACTTTAGTTGTGCGAAGTAAGCCAGCGAAGAAAGACTAGTTCGAGCGAAGAGAGAACAAAAGGGGAAGAAGTACTTAGAGTCTTTAAAGTATTTCGAGTACTTAGAATATGAGTTGAATGTTTTTAGTTTTTAGTTTTTAATTTATTCTTTCTTATCTCTTATTTCTAACCCCATTTCCTATTTCTTATCTATTTTTGGGCCCAATAAAGAGGCATTAGCTCAGTTGGTTCAGAGCACTACCTTGACAGGGTAGGGGTCACTGGTTCGAATCCAGTATGCCTCACAAGAAAAAAGCATCGCAAAGCGATGCTTTTTAGTTACGAGCACGAGCGAAGCTTTGCTTCTCAGAGTGCGAGGAGCGTAAAAGAAATTTTGCAAGGCAAAATTCTTTTTTCTTGGGTACAAGAGCCCAAATTCAGGATGGCCAAGCAAGCTGAATCGCTCCATTATCATTAGAAAATTGATCAAGACTCAAGATTCCAGCCTCCAAGTTCTTGCACTTTAGATAGCTTCATCAAAATTTCATATCTTCAACCCTTCTAGACAGGCAATGAAATCAGGAAAGATAGTTTTTAAGGTCGAGATCTTGGATGAAGAGATCGTATTGGAAAATGGCAACTCACATGCTAAGACTGCTGTCATTGAAAAATGGAAGGACAATTACCTAATGAGCAGCAGAAAGTACGGTGCCCCTTCTGTGGAAGAGATCTATGATAAGATCAATAAGAAAGAAGCCATTAATCTTGATTTTTGCTATCTAAAAGACTTCTCACTAGCTGAGTATCGTAAATCACATGATCTTGGAGAGATTGATGTTGTAGACATAGTTTCCATTTCAGCATCCAATGCCTTTTTTGAAAGCTCTTTTGGAACTGACTTCTCTTACTCTCATTTCATAGAAGACCCACCTGATTTTTCTTACTGTATCTTCAATCAAGGTCATGTGAATTTTGGACATGCCAAATGTGAGTCCAGCATGAACTTCAATAGATCAGAGTTCTATCTTGAAGAATTGAGCTTTCGATTTGCTGAATTTGAAAAGGGAGATTTTCTTCCTGCATTTTTGATTGTGATGATGTGCTTTTTGTCAATACTAACTTCGGGAGTGGGAATGTATCTTTCCGTCAGGCCGATTTTCGAGAGAGTAATTGCAATTTCCAGTATTCACGATTCGACAAGGGGGATGTTTCATTTGACAAAGCAGTTTTTCGGGGAGAGGACATTGATTTCAGAAAGATAGAGTTCGGAGATGGCAAGGCTGAGTTTAGAAGAGTAGATTTCGGAAATGGAAATGTGAATTTCAATGAATCTGAATTCAAGCAAGGCAAGGTCAATTTCAGGAACTCAACCTTCGGAACTGGTTATAACACCTTTGAAAATGTGGACTTCGGACCCAATGATGTTCAATTTGATGGCTTAGTATCCGAAGGTCACTTATCTTTCAAGGGATGTATATTTGACTCCCTCTCATTTACTGATTCCAGACTTTACGGCCATTGTGATTTTCGAATCGCCAAAGGAAATACATTGGATTTCTCCTATTCCATTTTCAAAGACATTCTGGATTTTGAACCTACAGATAATGAAGTCCATCTGAAGACTTTGAAGATAGAGGGCATCAAGAATATGGGCAAGATCTTTATTTCTTGGGGCACCAATAAGGTTCACTCTTTAATCACCTCTCAACCCGATAGTAGTCTATTTAGTAAAGCCGAACAATTCAATATTCTGAAAGAGAGCTTTAATTCAAATGGAAAGTATTCTTCTGAAGATAAAGCATATGTTTCTTTCAAAAGATTTGAGATGAAAGCTCAGTTGGAAAGAGATAGTAAGAAAGGACCTTTGAACAGTATTCGAGCGAACTTCATTTACGGATTCCAATGGTTGGTTTTTGATAAAGCCGGTTTATTTGCAACTGCTCCTTTGAGAGTATTTACCAGTATGCTGGTTGTATTATCCTTCTTTTCATTGATCTATATTGCCCTTCCCTCTTTTGTTCATGCTGAGATCGTCTCCTCAGTTGGAGACCCTGATCATTTGAGTTTAGTTGAAAGATCCTTTTATCACAGTGCGATCACTTTCTTTACTATTGGCTATGGCGATTTTTACCCTTCCGGACATGTCAGATGGCTCTCATCTGCAGAAGGATGGGCAGGAGTATTCCTGATGTCCTACTTTACAGTAGCTTTTGTGAGAAAGATCTTAAGATAGGGGTTTAATGCCTAGTGTCCTTGGGCACCTCGTCAATTTCAATAGAAGGAGGATTTTTTTGTAGGATCTTATATCTATCATCTATTGCACTGAGCATTCTAGAAGCCTCTCCCCCATCAATCCTTCCTCTTTTCTGAAGTCTCTCAATTGTCTTCACTTCATAGTTCAAGAGTGAGCGAATCGCCTGAGTAGTTGATACGGCTTTATAAACTCCTGGATAATTCTTTCTCAGGTTCCTCAGAAAAGTTTGCCCCTCTATTCTGTTCTCATTGATCTCACTTTCAATCAATTCAAGAGCCTTTGCATCTTCTTTCTCGCTGCGCAATAAGCTTTCTACTAATTTCAATGCCTCTTCTTGAGCCATTACAAAACTTACTGCACAATCGTAACTCAGCATCATACGATCCAAATAATAGTCTTTAGCCAGCTTACCCAACAAAGGCCATTTGGAGACCTTGCTCAATGTTTCTGGAATCTTCCAGCTCTCTTCCAAATCCTTTCTATGACTTAATGGTATGTTTCCACCTTGATCTAAAAGCTGACTAATATTATCACTCAACACCTTAACACCTATCGCTCCAAGTAAACCATCCTTGAACTGATGCCAATAGCTACTCTTTTCTGCCTCTAAAAATCTTTTCCTCAATTCCGCAATGGCATGTCTGTTTTCAACACCTTCAGAATGATCAGCTTCAACTGCCTCTGGAACGAACTTGGCCACTTCTTTCCAGTCTGATTTTCTAATAAATCGATCACTTTTCAATCTTTCTATTTGGTTGACCGTGCTTTCATGAAGATATTCCCTTGCATTTGTAAGCATCTTTGCCTTTGCTGGAGAGATCTTAGTTAACCCTAGTCCTTCTACCAAATACTTCACAGTGGAAGCGTTGATCAGTAGAGTCAAGGTTACAATTCCCGCTGTGAAGAATAAGAATTGATCTTTGATCTCTGCCGGAATGTACTTATCGTCTACCCCAGCTACGATCAATGCCAAGGCTAGGCCTATTGCACCTCTCAATGCACCGTACCATACAATAATAGCATCCTTCTTTGGCAACCCATAGCCGGCGCGCTTCATAAATGGGTAGAACATGGCAATCACTATTGCTCTCACTACATGGATACCAATGTAGAATATTCCTAATAAAATAAAGTCTTGTACTTCAAAAACACTCCTTTCAGCTACAACAATTCCCACGATCAGGAAGATCAAACAGTTGGCAATGAAACCTGCGAGTTCCCAGAATTCATGCATGAAATGCTCTACTTGCGGACTGAATCTAGATTTCCCAACTCCTCCTATGATCAACCCCAGAGCTACGAGACCAAGCACACCTGACACATGGAATGTATGCTCAGCAAGATAAAAAGTTAGATAAGCAGCTGCTATAACAAGACTGGTTTCAACCATGGCATCATTAAAGACATTTTTGACCCAATTGATAACAATGTATCCGGCAATGATCCCAATCAAAGTTCCTCCGAAGGCAACACGAAAGAATTCCATGATTGGACTATTGCCTGTTGCATCTCCGGTGATTCCGAGAAAGAATACCATAAAAAGCACGATGGCAGTACCATCATTTAACAAGGACTCCCCTTCAATCAAGGTTCCCAACTTTTTACTCGCTCCCAAGTCTTTCAGGAGGGCAACAACAGCTACCGGGTCAGTTGCACTCACTATTGCGCCAAACATCAAGGCCAAAGACCAATTCCAGCCATCCAATCCAAACCCCCACATCTGCAATCCCATGGCTAATGCTCCTGTTAGGCCCAATGCAACCAATATTCCTGGAACAGCAAGGATAATTGCGTTAGTTGAAGACTTTTTAAAGGTATGCAGGTCCATTGCATAGGCAGCCTCAAAGATCAGTATGGGTAGAAAGATGAATAATAGAAGATGCGGATCTATATTCGCTGCAAACTGAATTGAATTACTGAGGTTCTTCAATTCAATTGTCAAACTACCTATATGCCAAGCTTCAAAAAAGCCCAAGCGATTTGAAACACCCAAGGCAATTCCAATGATCAGAAGCAAAACGGTAAAAGGGAATGGAGTCTTTTTGAGAAAGTGTCTGGTGGAAACACCAATGATCATTGCCAATATAATAAAGAGTAAAGGAGCTGTATTCGTATGATGCTCGCCCTCTTCATGCTCAGCATGGGCATCATCACCCTTATTTGCGTGATGGTTTGCATGCTCATCTACATGCTCAGTATGAACGCTTTCCTCCTTATGTTCCTTATGCTCTTGAGCAAAAACCGATTGAAAAAGACTAAGGGAAAAGATCAGTGAGAATACAAAGAATTTCCTTCTCACATTATGCAAATGGATCTTCATAGGTAGTGGCAGTAAATTGAATTAGTCGACAATAAAGATATAAACATAATTGAATTTGCCTAATTAATCTAAAATATGGTCATTTTATGAAAATAGTTATCTAAATATTTCATATTCTCGATTAAAATCCTTTGAACATCAATAAATTAGGTTTATGTTTGATACCCTTCTATTTTAGAAGAAGTCTTAAAATTTGTACTAACCAACTGATTTTAAACATCATAGCTTTATTGACTAACCAAAACTTATTACAATGAAAAAGTTATCTCTATTCTCATTGATAGGAATCCTATCAATATTTTGCAGTTTCGGACAACAAAGTCTAAACGAAGATTTTAGCGGAGGCACACTACCCGCAGGCTGGTCTATGGCATCAGTTTCAGCTGATGTATGGTACTTTGGAGGCTCGCTTGACTTTGGATCAACAAGTTCTACAAGACCAGATGCTAGTGGAAATTCTGGTGAATATGCCAGGATCGATTTTAGTAATGATCCCGATACTACTTCTTTGATCACTCCAAGGGTAAGTATTGCAGGCATGACTAATCCACGTCTGACCTTCTCATACATCACTCAGACAAACGTATCCACATTTACCCCATACAATAGGTTGATTCTAGATTATTGGAATGGAACAAAGTGGATCAATATAACTGTTATCGATACACTGACAGCGGCAGGATGGGCATTCTATGAATTCCCAATTGCATCTTATGCATTTAGCACTGATACGGTTCAATTCAGATTTTCTGCTCAAGAAGGAGGCGCCGCAATTGGAGGAACCGGCACAACAACCTATGATCAAGACATGGCTTTAGATGAAATAGTGGTAGAACAAACTCCAACTTGTTTCAAGGCTACCTCACTTATGTCATCGAATGTGACATTTACTTCAGCTGATTTAGCTTGGACTGATCCTAATAGTGCTGCTTCTTTTCAAATAGAATATGGAACTGCCGGATTTACACCTGGAACAGGAACAATGATGGTTACTAGTGCTAATCCAATCAGCCTAACTAGTTTAACAGGAAACACAGCTTACGAATGGAGAGTAAGACCCATTTGTGCAGTTGCAGATACTGCCGCATGGACTAACCTTGCATCCTTTTTCACTGGTTACTGTTCTCCAAATCCATCTTCTGTTGATGGATCAGGTATTACAAATGTCTCTTTTGATACAGTAAATAATACTACCGGTACCGAATTAGGTAATTATGGTGATTATACAAACTTAAGTGGCGATATGCCTCAAGGTTTGACCACACCGGTGAATATCACTTATTCAACCGGTTACACTTATACAACTGAGATCTATGTTGACTGGAATAACGACCTTGATTTTGATGATACTGGCGAAAATGTTTATTCAGGTGTTTCAACTGCAAATAATCCAACAACACTGAATGCATCTGTTACTGTGCCTAGTGGACAAGCTCTTGGACAATACAGAATGAGAATTGGTGGAGCCGATGTTGGCCCTCCTACTCCATGTTATTCCGGAGCTTATGGGTCATTTGAGGATTACACGATTAATGTAGTTGCACCACCTAATTGTCCAGCACCTTCAGCACTCATGACAAGCAGTATTTCAAGTACTTCTGCTAGTTTGGCATGGACTGAGAACGGAACGGCTACTAACTGGCAAATTGAATACGATACAACAGGGTTTACTCCGGGAACAGGCACCATTGTAAATGTTTCTTCTAATCCATATAGCCTGACTGGATTG
>JAUIGQ010000108.1 GCA_030429925.1 Bacteroidia bacterium
TTGTGACTTCATTGCACAGAGATTATTTACCATCCAGTTGGACGATGTTCCACCCTACTTATGTAGATATTGGATGTTTCATTGGTACCATCGGAATCTTCTTCGTGCTATTCCTATTGTTCGCAAGATTCTTCCCAGTGCTGCCTTTGAATGAATTGAAGACTATTCTGAAATCTTCAGGAGAGCAGTATAAAAAGACTAATCAAGAAGATAAACACTAAGCAAATATGGCAGATAAGATCATATACGCGACTTTTGATGACGACCACGTTTTGTTGGAAAGCGCTAAGAAGCTGACCTCAAAAGGCGTTCACATTAGGGATGTATTCTCTCCCTTCCCGATACACGGTATAGACCCTGTGATCGGTGTTAAGCAAACTCGTTTGGCCATTTGTGGTTTCATCTATGGACTAACCGGTTTGACCTTGGCTGTATTCGGTATGTACTACTTTATGATCGTTGACTGGCCAATGAATATTGGTGGAAAGCCCAACGATTTTCTATATCAGAATATACCTGCCTTTATTCCGATCTCCTTTGAGTTTACGGTTTTAATGGCTGCACATGGTATGGCACTGACCTTCTTTTTGAGAAACTGGACTTTGCCGGGAATCAAAGCTAGAAACCCATACCCATATACTACTGACGATAAATTTGTAATGGAGATCCATCCTTCAGACAATCATATTTCTACAGATGAATTGATGGAAGACTTGAAGTCAACAGGATCAATTGCTATTGAAGAAAGATAACAGACTCTAGTATGAAGAAGAATATATTTAAGTTTTATTTTCAGTTAGGCTCTGTAGGAATACTGACTGCCTTCCTATTTGCATGCACAAGTGATGAAAACAGCCCGGGTTTGGAATATATGCCCGATATGTACAGATCACCTGCTATTGAGGTTTATGTTGATTACAACAATCCGAACTCTCCAAGTGCGCTTCAAGCTCCTGAGAATTCTATTCCTAGGGGATATAAGCCATACACTTATCCAAATACCAATGAAGGGTATGAATTGGCAGGACAAGAATTGAAGAATCCTCTCAAACTAGATCAGAAGGTTCTGGATGAAGGTAAAGTTCTTTACACTAGCTTTTGTGCTCATTGTCACGGAAAGAAGGGTAAAGGAGAAGGATCTATTACCAATGCTATTTACGGTGCCGTTCCATCATATGCTGATGAAACTCCTAATAGAAGAGGAAATAGATCAATGTCTCAACTAAAAGAAGGACATATCTACCATACCATTATGTATGGGTTGAATGCAATGGGTCCTCACTCTAGTTTGATCAGAGAGCAAGATCGTTGGAAGATCGTCGCTTATGTTCAAACGCTTCAAGGAAAAGATCCTCTTGCTGCTTCTGCCGGCCAAATGGAAGAGCCTGAAATGACTGAAGAGTCAGAAGAAGAGATGGAAGAAACCGAGTCTACCACCACTAATGAAATTACAGAATAGAGATGGAGTTTGTATTTAGTAAAAAAGCCAAGATTACTTTTAGTATCCTAATGATCATAGGTCTGATCGCTATGATCTATGGCTATTCAACAGATCATTCACATCATCATAATAGATTCTGGTCTAATTTGTTGATCAATGGATTTTTCTTCTTTGCCATAAGTTTGGGTGGCCTGTTCTTCCTTACGCTGCAATATGCAACAGAGGCAAGTTATATGGTCGTGCTGAAAAGAATAATTGAAGCCATCACACAGTATATTTATGTTGGGGCAGCAGTTCTGATCATTGTTTTCCTAGCGGGAAGTATGCATATTCATCACCTTTACCACTGGATGGATAATGCCGTTTATCATGAGTATGTAATGGAAAGTACCATTGGGTCTGACCATCCTGAATACGTTGATGAAATGGTAGAAGGCGCGGTGGTTAATGAGCATTATGACGCTATCATTGATGGAAAGTCTGCTTATTTGAATCAACCTTTCTTCTGGATTAGAACTTTGATCTACTTGGGAGTATGGTGTTTCTTTGCCTACTTCTTTAGAAAGCGATCTTTGATGGAGGATGAATTGGGAGGGACCAAGATCCACTTTAAGAATATGGGTTATGCCGCAATATTCCTAGTTTTCTTTGCTGTTACTTCTTCTACTTCAGCATGGGATTGGATCATGTCTATCGATACTCACTGGTTTAGTACACTATTCGGTTGGTATGTATTCTCTGGAATGTGGGTGAGCTTTATGATCTTCTTAGTATTGTTTACCATCTGGTTGAGAGGTAGAGGATATCTTCCTTTTGTGAACGATAGTCATATTCACGATATCGGAAAATGGATGTTTGCTATCAGTTTCCTTTGGACATACCTGTGGTTCTCTCAGTTCATGTTAATCTGGTATTCAGATATCCCTGAAGAAGTCACTTATTATATCCAAAGGATTCAAGAATTCAAGTTATTGTTCTTCGGAATATTCTTCACCAACTTTGCTTTCCCAATGGTGATATTAATGTCAAGAGATGCCAAGAGAGCAATTGGGTATTTGATCTTTGTTGGAGTATTGATCTTCATTGGTCACTGGCTAGATGTATATATGATGATCACACCGGGAAGTGTGGGTCATGCGGATTTTGGATTCATGGAAGTTGGAATGTTCTTAGGTTTCCTAGGCTTGTTCCTATTCACAGTGTTTAACTCTCTTAGTAAGGCGCCGATTCTCGTGAAGAATCATCCTTTCTTGGAGGAAAGCAAACACTTACATATTTAATGATTTAGAAGGATTTAAAGACTATTGCTATAATGTTGAACTTACTGATCTTAATCGCAATTGTAGTCGGAATCATCGCCATAGGTAAGGTGATCCGAGTGATGGAACTATCTAGTTCTATCAAAGGAGAAAACTCATGGTTAGCTTCTGATAAGGACCACAGAACTCAATCTAGGTTGATGCTTGTGTTCTTATTTGCCTACTTCATATTTATCATTTGGCAAATAGTTGAATGGGGAGATGAAGTGCTGCCTGTTTCTGCATCTGAGCATGGTGTAATTATCGATAACTTGATGACCACAACTTGGGTGATCATTACACCGGTTTTCATTCTTACTCATATTCTTCTTTTCTATTTCGCATGGAAATATGCCTACAGATCTGATAGAAAAGCAACCTTCTTTGCACACAATAATAAATTGGAATTGTTGTGGACTGCTGTTCCTGCAATCGTTCTTTTGATCTTGATCCTTTACGGATTGAGCATTTGGAATGAGACTATGGAACCGCTTACCGCTGAGGATGATCCTGTAGAGATCGAGCTTTATGCTCGTCAGTTTGATTGGACGGCAAGATACCCTGGAGAAGATAAGAACTTTGGAGATGTTAGTGTAAGACATATTGAAGGAGTCAATATGTTGGGTATGGATTCTACTGACCAAAATGGTTGGGATGATAAGTACGTAAAAGCGGAATTCTATCTTCCCGTTGATAAGCCTGTTCAATTCTATTTCAGAGCTCAGGATGTGATCCACTCTGCTTATATGCCCCACTTTAGAGCTCAAATGAACTGTGTTCCGGGCATGGTTACAAGGTTTAACTTTGTTCCAACTATCACTACAGATGAAATGAAGGAGATCACCGGGGATCCTGAGTTTGAGTACTACCTCTTGTGTAACAAGATCTGTGGAGCAGCACACTACAATATGAAAATGGTGATCAAGGTTGTTGGAGAGCAAGAATATAACGATTGGTTGAACGAACAAAAAGTATTTCTAGCAGTTGAAGGATTACAGGAAGAAGCTCCTGTAGAAACAGAGATGCCATCAGAGGAATCTGATTCTAGCAATACTGAAATGGATGAAACAGAGCTTAGCGCTCAGCTTTAATAAGAACTTGAAACTTTATTAGCATGTCAGCACACGCGCACAACGATAACGACTTTTTATTCAAGTACATTTTTAGTACTGATCACAAGATGATCGCAAAGCAGTTTTTCCTGACCGGTTCTATCATGGGATTGGTTGGAATGCTGATGTCTACCTTCTTTAGGTTGCAACTTGGATATCCAGGAACAAGCTTCCCATTCTTGGAAGCTATTATGCCTAACTGGGCACCTGATGGAGTATTGAGCCCTGACAAGTATTTGGCTCTCGTTACACTTCACGGTACCATCATGGTATTCTTCCTATTGACAGCAGGATTGAGTGGTACATTCTCAAACCTTCTTATTCCACTTCAATTAGGGGCAAGAGATATGGCCTCAGGATTCATGAACATGCTATCCTATTGGTTCTTCTTTCTCTCTTCTTGTGTAATGATGGCTTCATTATTTGTAGAAGGAGGTCCTGCATCAGGTGGATGGACCATCTATCCTCCATTGAGCGCACTTCCTGAAGCAATACCAGGATCGGGAATGGGAATGACCTTGTGGATCGTTTCAATGGCCTTGTTCATTGTTTCTTCCCTATTGGGTAGCTTGAACTATATCGTAACTGTGTTCAACTTGAGAACAAAAGGTATGACCATGACAAGAATGCCATTGACGATCTGGGCTTTCTTGATCACAGCTGTGCTTGGGGTACTTTCATTCCC
The DNA here is from genome assembly GCA_030429925.1 of Bacteroidia bacterium. Lineage (GTDB taxonomy): Bacteria > Bacteroidota > Bacteroidia > Flavobacteriales_E > Vicingaceae > UBA1494. The sequence goes on from JAUIGQ010000108.1 coordinate 4,537, forward strand.
TGTGCTGTTCTCTGCAGTTCTTCTTTTGTTCTTCGATAGAAGTTTCGGAACAAGCTTTTACCTCTCTGATATCTATATAGCCGGTCAGGCATTAGAAGTTGAAGGTGGTAGCCCGATCTTATACGAGCACTTGTTCTGGTTTTTAGGTCACCCTGAGGTATATATTATTCTTCTACCTGCATTGGGTATTACTTCTGAAGTAGTTGCTACCAATTCAAGAAAACCGATCTTCGGATATAGAGCAATGATCGGATCTATCCTTGCCATCGCATTTATCTCTTTCTTAGTTTGGGGTCACCATATGTTCATTACCGGTATGAACCCATTCTTAGGCGCAGTATTTACCTTCACTACATTGTTGGTTGCAATTCCTTCTGCTGTGAAAGTATTTAACTACCTAACAACTCTATGGAAAGGAAATATTCGCTTTACAACAGCAATGTTGTTTGCGATTGGTCTGGTTTCAACTTTTATCACTGGGGGACTAACAGGTATTATCCTCGGAGATTCTGCTCTGGATATTAATGTTCATGATACCTACTTTGTTGTAGCTCACTTCCATATTGTAATGGGGCTCTCAGGTACCTTCGGAATGATCAGTGGTATCTATCATTGGTTCCCGAAATTGTTTGGAAGGATGATGAATAAGAATCTGGGTTATTTGCATTTCTGGTTAACCATTGTATCGGCTTATGGTGTATTCTTCCCTATGCACTTCCTAGGTTTGGCTGGTGTACCAAGAAGATATTATGCTAATACGGAATTTCCAATCTTTGATAATCTAGTAGATATCAATGAGCTTGTAACGGTATTTGCAATTCTTGCAGCAGCTGCACAAGGACTGTTTATCTTTAACGTGTTCTACAGTATTTTCTTTGGACCTAAAGCTCCTCAGAATCCATGGAAGGCTACAACCCTTGAGTGGACTGCTCCGGTTGAGCACCTGCACGGAAACTGGCCTGGAGAGATCCCTGAAGTACACAGATGGGCTTATGATTATTCTAAGCCAGGAGCTGAGGAAGACTTCATACCTCAAACTGTTCCTTTAGCTGAAGGAGAAGAAGACTCTTCTCACTAATTTCGAATGAATGAAAAATTAAAATGTCCTTAATTTCGTTAAGGACATTTTTTTATGCCATACACTAAGAGCCTTTCAATTCTATTCTTTTTGATCCTTTGCTTTTGCAAGAGTATCAATGCTCAATACTTTGAGCAAGAGATCAAGAAAGCGCTAAAGTCTGAACCTAGGTTCATAGCCTATTTCGATAGTCGAGGCTCCTTTATAAGCACAAATGGTGTAAGGGTATTTGGAGTGAAAGCAGGGTTGCAGTATGCTGAAAAACTAACTTTTGGAATTGGGTACAATCAACTGGCAAGTAGGTATACAAACTACATTGAGAAAGAAGGACAAACGAAGAAAGTTGAATTGAAATACTGGTACATTTCTCCTTATGTGGAATATACTTTCTACAGAGATAAACAATGGGAATTGATGATCCCGGTGCAGATCGGATTGGGAGAGAGCTACTATGAAACCAATGGAGATAACAAAATTTTGAATTTTCAATGGGTCTTTAGCTATGAGCCGGCAATTGCCTTTCAATACCGATTCTTAGAATTTTTTGGGGCTGGTTTTGGAGTTGGATATAGATTGATGGTTGTGCCAAACACTCAATTGGAGGAGCGTTTTACATCTCCTGTATATATGCTGAAATTTAAAGTCTACTTTGACGATCTGATGGAAAAGCTAAAGCAGCTTAATTGATTAGCTTTGTATGGATACTGATATGAACGAGAACCTCAATCCTGATCAAGAACCATTAAGCCCTGAAGAAAGGGAACTAGAAAAGGTATTACGGCCTCTTTCCTTTGGGGATTTTACCGGTCAAGAGAAGGTGGTTGAAAACCTAAAGATCTTTGTTGAGGCTGCTGCCCAGAGAGCTGAAGCATTGGACCATGTCCTTCTTCACGGACCTCCGGGACTTGGAAAGACAACCTTGGCAAATATCATTGCCAATGAGTTGCAGGTTTCCTTTAGAGTAACCTCAGGTCCTGTATTGGAAAAGCCTGCAGATCTAGCTGGACTATTAACCAACTTAGAAGAAGGTGATGTGCTTTTTATTGACGAGATCCATAGGCTAAGTCCGGTTGTGGAAGAGTATCTCTATTCGGCAATGGAAGATTATAAGATCGATATCATGATTGATTCAGGTCCGAATGCCAGAACCGTCCAGATCAAGCTGAATCCATTCACTCTGATCGGAGCAACTACCAGGGCAGGACTATTAACAGCACCGTTGAGGGCGAGATTTGGGATCAATTCAAGATTGGAATACTACGACAAGGATCTCTTGGCAACCATCGTTAAGCGATCAGCTGAAATCCTGAATGTAGAGATCAAGAACGATGCAGCTTCTGAGATCGCCGGTAGAAGTAGGGGTACTCCTAGGATCGTAAATTCACTTCTGCGAAGAGTAAGGGATTTTGCCCAGATCAAAGGTGATGGAAGTATCGATCTGGAGATCTCACATACAGCTCTTACCGCACTTAGTGTTGATCAGCATGGATTGGATGAGATGGACAATAGATTACTAACTACAATCATAGATAAATTCAAAGGCGGACCGGTTGGTTTAACTACCATAGCTACTGCTGTTGGAGAACAGGCAGGGACCATTGAAGAAGTTTACGAACCGTTCTTGATCAAAGAGGGCTTCTTAAGACGAACTCCCAGGGGTAGAGAAGCGACTGAAATTGCTTACAAACATTTGGGAAGAACACCCGCCGCCGACTCAGGAACCTTATTCGATAAGTAATTGAATATTTCAGAAAGAACAAGAATTGTTAAGTCCATTGGTTATGAACTGGGCTTCGACTTTGTTGGGGTTTCAAAAGCAGATTTTCTAGAAGAAGACGCAACTCGATTGGAATCTTGGTTGAAGAATTCACATCATGCCGGGATGTCTTATATGGAAAGGAATTTTGATAAGAGACTTGATCCTACAATATTGGTTCCCGGAGCAAGATCTGTAGTTTCATTGCTTTACAACTACCACAGTAATTCTAAACAGCATCCAGGCGCTCCAAAGCTTGCCAAATATGCATATGGAGAAGACTATCATTTTGTGATCAAGGACAAGTTGAAGGAGTATATGAAGGCTATTGGAGATAGAATTGGAGAAGTTGGAGGAAGGGTGTTTGTGGATTCAGCGCCGGTCTTAGATCGAGCTTGGGCAAGAAAGAGTGGATTGGGTTGGATCGGGAAGAACTCCATGTTGATCAACAAGGAAAAGGGTTCAGATTTTTTTATCGCGGAATTGATCATTGATTTAGAATTGGAAGCTGATGGTCCGATCAAGGATTATTGCGGCACATGCACAAAATGTATTGATGCATGTCCTACTGATGCAATAGAAGAGGATAGAACGCTAGATTCCAATAAATGCATCTCCTATCTCACAATTGAATTGAAAGATGATCACATTCCAAAGGAGTTTGAAGGAATGATGGAAGATTGGATGTTTGGCTGTGATATTTGTCAGGACGTTTGTCCATGGAATCGGTTTGCCACCCAAAATCAAGAGCCGAGGTTTTCACCCAACCCTTCCTTATTGGAAATGAGCAGGGAAAATTGGAAAGAATTGAATGAAGAGCAATTTAAATGGCTATTTAAGGGATCGGCAGTTAAGCGTGCTAAATATTCAGGACTGAAAAGAAACTTGGATGCTTTGCTTTAAGCCTGTGAGATCGTTTCGAAGACTTCTATAATTATATCTCTGTGCATATGTCCGAATGTGGCCAAGCACCATGCTTTCAGCATGAGACTTTCGTTGGGTTTGAGCCATTTTTTTGACTTAAGTAATTCCTTCTTGAATAGTTTTCGATCGAAACTCACTTTAGTGAGCACTTTCTTACTTAATTCGTACATAAAAGAGCATTTAAATTGGGCTTTTGAAATTACGAAATTCTACTCCTCCTCCAAAATGAAAAAACTAAATTATTCTTAAAAGATTGCTAATTATTTCTTACCCCAGCGATAGCT
>JAUIGQ010000109.1 GCA_030429925.1 Bacteroidia bacterium
CTTACTGAGTTGGAGTTCATTGAGTTTAGGTATAGCGGAAAGGCAGCTGCATTCTTGAGGGGATTTAAATCAGTTTATATGGGTATTTTCTTGAATGCCGTGATCATCGGATGGGTGAACACCGCTTTGGGAACCATTCTTATGAGCTTTTTCGACATTCCCCCTGATCAGGTTATCTACTATATTGGAGCAGCCATGCTGATCGTATTGATCTATTCTTCATTGGCAGGATTGACAGGAGTAGCCATAACTGATTTTGTTCAATTCTTCATTGCCATGGCAGGATGTATCATTCTTGCTGTTGTGGTATTAAATACAGAAAAAGTTGGAGGAATCAGCGGACTGAAGTCCCAACTACCCGCATGGAGATTCGAATTCTTTCCAAAAATTGGAGAAGGTTCTATAGGTGAACAAGTAGGTACCTACAGTATTGGAATTGCCTCTTTTCTCACATTTGGATTGGTGCAGTGGTGGGCCAGTTGGTACCCTGGAGCTGAGCCCGGAGGTGGAGGATATATTGCGCAAAGGATGATGAGTGCAAGAAATGAAAAGGAAGCGGTCTATGCTACTCTTTTCTTCCAGATCGCACACTACTGCCTAAGGCCTTGGCCATGGATCATAGTTGGTTTGGCTGCCTTAGTGTTATACCCTGAACTTAGCTTGGAGGATTCCGCTCAAGGATTTGTGCTGGCGATGAGAGATCATTTACCTGCTGGATTGAAAGGATTGTTGTTGGTTGCTTTTTTATCGGCCTATATGAGCACCATATCTACTCAGTTGAACTGGGGTGCCAGTTACCTGACCAATGATCTGTACAAAAGATTCTTGAGGAAAGGAAAAGAAGGCGAATCTGAAGAAGATCAGCAAAAGGATCTGGTTCTAAAGGGAAGATTGTTCACCATTCTCATCGTCTTAGCAGCCTTATTGGCAGGTTCTCAAATGAGCACTATTGATGGAGCGGCCACCTTCTTAATAGAATGTGGTGCAGGGTTGGGAATGGTATTGATCCTTAGATGGTACTGGTGGAGGATCAATGCATGGAGTGAGATCACAGCTAGCCTGGCTCCGTTTCTGGCATACAGCTTAGGAAACTTTGTTCTGGAGCTATCTCATCCTTACAATTTTCTCTTTACCGTTGGCTTAAGCAGCATCTGCTGGATAGCTGTTACCTTCTTAACTAAAGCAGAAAGTGAACAAACCTTGACCAATTTTTATCAATAGGTAAAACCTGAAGGGTGGTGGAAGCCGTATAGAAATGAGAAGGCAAAAAGCAATATGAAAGGATTGGCACTTTGCTGGCTCAGCTCAATAATTATGGCTTATGCTATGCTCTTTTTAATTGGTGACCTTATATTTATGAACTGGGAAAAAGCATTTATTGAATTAGCCATTGCCCTATTGTCAATGTGGTTCCTAACTATTCAAATGAAAAAGAGTCAAATTTTTGATATTTAACTATCTTTACCGACCAACATGAAGAATACTCTAAAATCTTATCGTAAGATGACCCCATCCTACTCATCCCCTAAGAATTTCAGACCTAAGCTCGTATTCATGGGCTTATTAGTTTCATCCATAATGCTTTCTTGTGCTGAAGAGCCTAAGAGGAAAGAGAAAGAGGATGAGAAAACAGAAAAGAAAGAAAAGAAGGCATCTAACCTTTTCGAGATCGAAGGAAAGGTATTTAGTATTCCATCTCCTATTCAAACAGCTTTCTTGCTGAAGGAAGTGGGAACAAATTATCAATCTTCCCTCTTGAATAGCACGGATAAAGCAGCTTCTTACATTACCACACAGAGCAAAGCACTTAATCTTGGTATTTATGGTGCAGACTTAGGATATGCAACGATCTATGATCAGTCGCAGGAAGCTATTACTTATATGGCTGTTTCTAAAAGGCTAACTTCTGAATTGGGAATTTCAGGATTATACGATGAGGCTCAGTTGAAAAGATTTGAGAGCAATATTGGAAATCAGGACTCCTTGCTGGCACTAGTATCAGATGCATTTAAATCAGCTGACAAATATCTAAAGAACAATCAGCAAAATGATCTAAGTGTTATGATCCTTGCAGGTGGTTGGGTTGAGACATTGCATTTTGCTACTAATCTAGCAAAGAGCACAGATAATCAAGCGATCAAGAACAGAATTGGAGAGCAAAAGATCACGATCAAGAATCTGATCAACTTACTATTACCTTATAATGAAAGTCCTGAAGTTGCAGAACTTGTCAATCAATTGAACGAACTGAAAGACATCTATGCTAACATCACTTTCAACTATGAGTTCAAAGAGCCTGAAACCATTCCGGAAGAAAAGTTGACAATCATTAAGAGTGTATCTAGCGTTGAAATGACATCACAACAGTTGATGGATATTGCAGCCAAAGTTGAATCTATCAGAAATAGCATTATCAAATAAGAGAACAATGAGAAGAATTTTCGTTTTACTTGCTTTGACCCTAGGCCTTGGAATGACATCAACAGATGTTCAAGCTCAATGCGATACCATTGCAACAATCTGCTCGCAGAATTTTACAAGAGATTATTTGTCTGATGGACAAGAATACAGAGCCTTATTGATCGAAGATCAAACTGCAGAATTCCACCTTACGCTTTACGGTGGAAGTATCTATCGTTTTGGAGCTTGCAGTGGACTATCAGAAGGAAATCTATTCTTCAGGGTTTATGACGATCAAAGAAATGAGATCTTTTCTAATAAAGAGCACAGTATAGCCCCCTATTGGGACTTCAAGGTAGAATCTACCTTAGATGTTATTGTTGAGGCAAATCTCAACGAACTAAAGACCAGCTCCGGCTGCGCAGTCCTGCTAGTCGGGTTTAAGCCTTAAAAAAAAGCCACGCAAATGCGTGGCTTTTTTTTATTACTTTCATGGCTTAATAACTAATTGATTCTCAACTCTGACTTTTAATTAATGAGTGAACGGATATTAAAAGCGCTGATGCAACTCTTTGCCATTGTGGCAAATGTTGGTCGCGACGTTTCAAACACCAGAGAGTTTGTCCGCCTCTTCTTGGACGAACAATTGAACAAAGAACTTGTAGACGAATATCTTTTAGTCTACGATAGATATTACAACGAACAGAATAAAAAGAGAGAAGGCCTAAAAGCCAGAAAGAGAACTTCCCTGAACTCTGTAAAAGTTCTTAAGATCTGCATGGAGATCAACAAAGAGTTGACCCAAAAGCAGAAGATCTACGTATTGGTTCAGCTACTTGAATTTATCTATCAGAATGATAACGATACTGAGCAGGCGCTTGAATTCCTTGAGACAGTGGCAGACGCCTTCAACATCAATAAGGCAGAATACAGTCTTGCTAGAGATTTTGTAAGCGCAAAGAAGGACGACATCAACAGAACAGATGCCATTCTTCTTATCAATCAAGAAGAAGAAGATCCGGGGCCAAACTATCATATTCAAGCCGAAGGATTGAACGGTCAGGTTAGGATACTGCATGTAAAGAGCGTGAACACCCTCTTCATGAAGTATTTCGGTTCAACTGAACTTCAGCTGAACGGCCAATTGATCAACCCTAGAAAAACCTATGTTCTTACACAAGGTTCTTCTTTAAGAGGTTCTAAGGTATCCCCTATCTACTATAGCGATATCATCAATAGTTTCCTTGCCGACACCGGCATTGAGAAAACTACTTTCAAGGCAGAAAGGATCACCTACCGATTCAAGAATGGAAATATCGGTTTGCACCCAATGACCATCAATGAAGAGTCTGGAAACCTGATCGGGATCATGGGAGCCAGTGGTGCCGGTAAATCTACCTTGCTGAACGTATTGAACGGAAACTACGAGCCAAGCACCGGAAGTGTGATGATCAATGGTTTCGATATCCACAATATCGAGAACAAGGATAAGATCGAAGGGGTGATCGGTTATGTTTCACAAGACGATCTTCTTATAGAAGAACTAACTGTCTTCCAAAATATCTTCTACAATGCCAAGCTGTGCTTTGGAGATATGTCGGATCTACAGATCATTCGATTAACCTTTAAGGTGCTGCATGCACTCGGACTATTTGAGATCAAGAACCTTAAAGTAGGAAGTCCGCTTGAGAAGACCATTAGTGGTGGACAAAGAAAAAGGGTGAACATTGCCCTTGAGCTGATAAGAGAGCCCTCTATCATGTTCGTTGATGAGCCAACTTCAGGACTTTCTTCAAGGGATTCTGAGAACATCATGGACCTACTTAAGGAATTGACCCTAAGAGGTAAGCTGATCTTTGTGGTAATTCACCAGCCTTCTTCAGATATCTTCAAAATGTTCGACAAATTGATCATTTTAGATACAGGTGGATATTTGATCTATAATGGGAACCCCGTTGATGCGATCGTTTACTTTAAATTACAAATGCAGCAGGCCAATGCCGCAGAGAGTGAATGTCCTCAATGTGGTAATGTAAATCCCGAACAGATCTTCAACATCATTGAATCCAAGATCTTGGATGAATATGGTAATCAAACAGACAATAGAAGAGTTGCTCCAAAAGATTGGTACAAAAAGTTCAAAGAGAATCTGCAATTAGAGGCAGAAAGAAAGGAAGGACAGAGAAAGCCTCCTATTACGAACCTGAAGATCCCCAATGTTTGGAAACAGTTCAAGGTTTTCATTACCAGGGATGTTCTCTCAAAGCTCACCAATAAACAATACTTGTTGATCAACTTCCTGGAAGCACCTGTATTGGCGTTTATTCTCTCTTTCATTATCAAATATTCCAACTCAGATGCTACCCAAGGTACAGGATATGTATTCAGGGAGAATGAGAATTTAACCGCTTACATCTTTATGAGTGTGATCGTTGCACTCTTCTTAGGGTTAACCGTAAGTGCTGAAGAGATCATAAGGGATAGAAAGATCTTAAAGAGAGAGAAGTTCTTGAATTTGAGCAAAGGAAGTTATCTCTTTTCAAAGATTGCGATCATGTTTGGCGTTTCTGCCATTCAGATCTTGACCTTTGTTTTGGTGGGGAATACCATTTTAGAGATCAAGGGTATGTACTTTGAATATTGGCTGGTGCTTTTCTCGGCTGCTTGTTTCGCCAATATGTTAGGATTGAATATATCTGCAAGTTTCGATTCGGCCGTAACCATATATATTCTAATTCCATTTTTGATCATACCTCAACTGATCCTAAGTGGGGTGATCGTGAAATTTGACAAACTAAATCCAATCATTACGATTCAGGAGAAAGTTCCAATTGCCGGTGAGATCATGGCCTCTAAATGGGCTTTTGAAGCATTGGCAGTGCATCAGTTCAAGAGCAATAAGTTCAACCAGCAATTCTATTATATCGACAAGGATATCAAGAGCACCAGCTTTAGAAAGAACTTCTGGTTGAGTGAGCTAAAGGATCGTATTAATTTCATTGATCATCATATGGATGAGGGTGGAAGGTTGAAAGAGACCAGAAAGGCTCAGGAGCTTTTGTTCAATGAGATCACTAAAGAGAATAAAAGGAATGAAGTGGTACAATTCCCTGAAGAGGATATGGAGGAATTGGAGAAGCACGATATTGATAAGGTTCAATTAAAGAAATTGAGAGACTATATTGAGGAGTTGAATGATTACTATATCCGTGAATACAATCATTACAACAACGAGAAGGATCAGCTATTGATAGAACTCAACAAGACGGAAGAAGATAGAGAACTATTCGTTGAGTTAAAGAATGACTATACCAATGAATCCTTAGAGAATTTGGTGACCAACAAGAACGAATTGGTAAAGATCGTGGAATGGAAGAATCAACTGATCCAAAGAGCCGATCCGATCTACAAGAGTCCGCAGGGATTCAGAGCTCACTTCTTTGCCCCTTCTAAAAAGCTATTTGGAAGCCATATAACCACCTTCTCCGCCAATATCATGGTCTTGTGGATGTTCTCCGTGTTTTTGGCCATCACCCTCTACTATGATGGTCTGAGAAGACTGATCGACAGCATTGTAGGTATTTTCAAGCCGGCGAAGTACTAGGAAGATTATTTGATTAACAGATTCTAAGATGAGCGGGAAAAAGGAATCTCTTTATTCTTTGCTCTTTAGTTATTAGTCAGAACTCTTGTTTCTTGTTTCTTGTTTCTTGCCTCCTGCTTCCTACTTCCTGCCTCCTACTTTTTGCCTCCTGCTTCTTCCTTCCTACTTCCTGCTTCCTGCCTCTTTCATCTTCTATCAAGACAAAAGAAAAACCTCCCCAAAATTTGAGGAGGCCTTCTTATAGAAATCCCATATTAGTTTTATCCTTCTGCAATAGAGAACGAGAGAGATCTTATTCCTCTATCTCTACCATTTTAAAAGGAATGTTGATGATCGCTTGATAATCCTCACCGGCTTCAAGCATATCTTCATCATCCTCTTCGTAGTGCCAGTTGATCGTAACTTCACTACCGTCAGAGTTGATCTTCTCTAACTTCTTGAACACGTCTAGAATACACTTAGAAGAACTAGTGTTGAAATACTCTAGCACGATATCCACATTTGTTTTGTCTTTAGCTGATCCCGAATACTCCTCCAGAGAATCCACCAAAGGCTTATAAAATTCGATCGAGTTCTCAGGGATCGATCTTCCTTGAATAAGCAACTTACCGGCCTCCGGGTCAAATTTAATGGTCGGGGTTTTGGGGGTTCCTTCGATTGTTAATTTTTCCATCTTCTTACTAATATTTATTGGGCAACTTTAATGTTTAAACTATAAAAGGAGTGATCATCATCAACCTTCTGAAAGTCATAATCTAATTTTTTTCCAGATTTTCTGGCAATATCTATCATTCCTAATCCTCCGCCACCTTTGTCGGACATCATTCCGTTATTCAAAACCTCTTTGTAGTAGGCCTTGAGTTCTTCAGCGTCAAGAGAATTGATCTTATCCAATTTAGCCTTCAATTTATCAGCATTGTCATTGCTAATATAATTGCCGGTAAAGATCGAATAGGTGTCCCCATCTTTCCCTACCATAAAGATCACGGTGTTAAACCCTTTTGCTGCATCATCAGGTTGTTTGTCCAGATGATGATACAAATTCTGCAGGGCCTCCACTAGTATATTATATACTTTCTTCTTCACCTTTGAGGGTTCGTTCAAACGATCCATCTTAGACTCCATGATCTGGAGAACAGATGTAAGAAGCTCGGAAGTAACACTACCTTTGAAAGACAACATAATGTTATCCTTCTCCATCTTATTATAGAAATCGAAAATATTTACTTCCATTACGACTTGAGGCAAATAACTAAATATTTGGCCGACTTCATGCTAATTGGTTATTGCACTGAATATTATTCATTCAGAATTACGAAATAAGATAAAATTGTTTGATAAAACAATATTTTCGAAAATTATTTGAACTTGTATTGAAAGGGGTTAATAGGCCTACTTCCCTTATTAATCAATACTTTTGTAAACTTTATCGATAATTTGTGAGTAAAAAGATCGACAACTGGTTCAATGAATGGTTCGATTCAGATCACTATCACATTCTATATAAGCATAGGAATGAGATGGAAGCTGAGGAATTCATTAAAAACCTCTTTCAGCATTTGAAGCTAGATCCAGGGTCGAAAGTCCTAGATCTTGCATGCGGAAAAGGCAGGCATGCTCTGCAGGTACATCAATTGGGGTATAAAGTAGTAGGACTGGACCTGAGCGAAGAAAGTATCAATGCCGCTAAAAAGCAAGAATGTAGCGGATTGGACTTTTACATTGGGGATATGCGAGAACTTGATCTGGAGGAGAAGTTCGATCTCACACTCAATTTATTTACCTCTTTCGGTTATTTCAAAGTAGAGGGCGAAAACTTGAAAGTATTAAGAGGGTTAGCCCAACACCTTAGCGCCCAAGGAAGAATTGTATTGGACTATTTGAACGTAAACAAGACGGTTAAAGGATTGCCATGCAAGGAAAAGGTCTCAAGAGGACCCATCGACTTTCTCACAAGCAAAAAACTAGAAGACAATTTCATTGTAAAGGACATTGAATTTGAAGATCAAGGGAAAGAATATCACTACAGAGAATATGTTAAGAATATAGATCTTGAAAGATTTAAGGGCTATTTTTCAGAATTGGGAATGGAGATAAAGGAAACCTTTGGCGACTATCAACTAAACCCTTTTAATGAAGTAAGTTCAGACCGTTTGATCATGATTGCACAATTCAAATAGCATGAGTTATCTCCTATTAATATCTATCAGTATCCTCAGCGGGATGTTGATCTTCTTGCCTTCTGTTTCGGAGAAAACCTCTATTCGATCTATCCTATCTTTCAGTGGCTCTTTTCTATTGAGTATTTGCTTTTTGCATATTCTCCCTGAACTGTTCCATCAAATAGATACCTCTCAGTCTGCCAATCTCGGAGCTTATCTGATGCTGGGTTTCTTTCTGCAATTGATCCTGGATTATTTTTCTGGAGGAATTGAGCACGGACATACTCACATCAATCATAAAAGATTGGGACACTTCCCCTTCCT
>JAUIGQ010000110.1 GCA_030429925.1 Bacteroidia bacterium
CCGGACAAGCCTGGTACCAAGAAACCTGCAGAGGTGAGAATGGGTAAAGGGAAAGGTGCTCCTGAACTTTGGGTAGCTGTAGCTAAGCCGGGAAGGATTCTTTTTGAATCAGACGGTGTGCCATTGGAAGTTGCTAAAGAAGCAATGAGACTTGGAGCACAAAAGCTTCCTGTAAAGACAAAATTCGTTGTTAGAAGAGACTTCAATCACGAAGCTTAATCTTCGCTAAAGCATAGGAAAATGAAACAAGAAGACATTAGAAATTTGAGCGCAGATGATCTGCAAGAGAATTTAGCCGAGCAATCTGCTACTCTTGATAAGCTAACAATGAACCACTCTGTTTCTCCTTTGGAAAATCCAAAGCAGATCAAAGAGGTAAGAAGAACTGTAGCTCGTTTGAAAACAGAGATCAGAAAAAGAGAACTAAGTGCTCAAGAGAAATAAGAATTTCGATGGAAAAGACTAGAAATTTAAGAAAAGAAAGAATCGGGGTTGTGGTAAGCAACAAGATGGACAAGTCCATCACGATCGCCGTAGAAAGTAAGGTGAAGCACCCTATGTACGGAAAGTTTATCAAGAAGACCTCAAAGTTCATGGCTCATGATGAGAAGAACGATTGTAATATCGGTGATACTGTAAAGATCATGGAAACTCGTCCTATGAGTAAGAACAAGAACTGGAGATTAGTTGAAGTAATTGAAAGAGTGAAGTAATTATGATACAGCAGGAATCAAGAATGACAGTGGCTGACAACAGCGGTGCAAAAGAAGTTCTTTGTATCCGAGTGTTGGGCGGTACTCGTAAGAGATATGCTTCCATCGGCGATCAAGTGATCGTATCTGTGAAGTCAGCTTTGCCTTCAGGCAACATCAAGAAAGGAGCAGTTTCAAAAGCTGTAATTGTAAGAACGAAGAAGGAAGTTCGAAGAGCGGATGGTTCATATATCAGATTTGACAATAACTCAGTGGTATTGTTGAACCAGGCGGGTGAGATGAGAGGAACAAGGATCTTCGGACCTGTTGCCAGAGAGTTGAGAGAAAAACAATTTATGAAAATCGTATCCCTCGCTCCTGAGGTATTGTAAAATAAGAGACGATGAAGAAATTAAATATCAAAAAAGGAGATACGGTAAAAGTGATTGCCGGAGTTTCTAAAGGACAGGAAGCTAAAGTAAAGGCAGTTCTTCCTTTGGAAGATAGAGTGATCCTTGAAGGAGAGAATGTGAAGAGAAATTCTCGTCACACTCGTCCTAACCAACAAAACCAAGATGGTGGTATCGTTAAGATCGATGCTCCTATCCATATCTCAAATGTGATGTTGATCGACCCAAAGAGTGGTGAAGCTACTCGAGTAGGAAGAAAGAAAGAAGATGGTAATTCAGTCCGATATTCTAAAAAATCTGGGGAGGTAATCAAGTAATGTATATACCAAGACTAAAACAGAAGTATCAGGAAGAGATCAAAGATAGCCTGATGAAGAGCTTTAACTACAAAAGCTCTATGCAGATTCCAAGATTGGAGAAGATCTGCTTGAATCAAGGAGTTGGTGATGCTGTTGCCGACAAGAAATTGGTTGAATCAGCTGTTGCTGAAATGACTGATATTGCCGGACAAAAAGCTATACCTACTTACTCTAAGAAAGACATCTCTAACTTCAAGTTGAGAAAAGGGATGCCAATTGGAGTGAAGGTTACTTTGAGAGGTGATAGAATGTATGAATTCCTAGATAGATTGATCTCAGTTTCTCTGCCAAGAACAAGAGACTTTAGAGGAGTAAGTGCTAAAGGATTCGACGGAAGAGGAAACTATACTTTAGGAATCAAAGAACAGATCATCTTCCCTGAGATCGATATTGATAAAGTAAATAAAATCAGTGGTATGGATATCACATTTGTGACGTCTGCCGAGTCAAATGAAGAAGCGAAAGCACTTCTTTCAGAATTCGGAATGCCATTCCAAAAAAGTAAAAACGCTTAAGCATGGCAAAAGAATCAATGAAAGCTCGCGAAAGAAAGCGAGAAAAAATGGTAGCCAAGTATGCTGAGAAAAGAGCTGCTTTGAAAGAGGCCGGCGATTGGGAAGCACTTCAAAAACTGCCTAAAAACTCTTCTGCGGTTAGAATGCACAACCGTTGCAAATTGACAGGTAGACCAAAAGGTTATATGCGTCAGTTTGGAATTTCAAGAGTGAAGTTCAGAGAAATGGCAAGTGCCGGACTTATTCCGGGAATCAAAAAAGCAAGTTGGTAAAATTTTAGAACAATGACAGATCCAATTTCAGATTATCTGACAAGATTAAGGAATGCCGTAAGAGCAAACCACAGAGTGGTTGATATTCCAGCTTCAAATTTGAAGAAGGAGATCACCAGGATCCTTTTTGAAAAAGGTTATATCCTCAACTACAAATTTGTTGATGGAGATAATCCTCAAGGAACCATAAGAATCGCTTTGAAGTATCATCCTGTTTCTAAGGTTGCTGCCATCAAAAGCTTGAACAGAGTTTCTAAGCCGGGATTGAGAAAGTATTCTCACTCTGATAAACTTCCAAGAGTTATCAACGGTTTGGGTATCGCTATCATCTCTACTTCCAAAGGTGTAATGACCGATAAGGAAGCTAGAAGGGAAAATGTTGGTGGTGAAGTACTTTGTTACGTTTATTAATAAGGAACTAGAGAAAAGAATAAAGTTATGTCAAGAGTAGGACTAGCACCAATAAGCATCCCTGAAGGCGTTGAAGTAAAAGTCAATGACCAGAATGTGGTACATGTGAAAGGAAGCAAAGGTGAGTTGGAAGAAACCATCGATCCTGTGATCAGTGTTGAGATCTCTGAAGGAGTAATCAATCTTAAGAGACACACAGAACAAAAAGATCATAAAGCAAAGCACGGTCTTTATAGAGCTTTGATCAATAATATGATCGAAGGTGTGAGCAATGGATACCAAAAGAAATTGGAATTGGTTGGTGTAGGTTTTAGAGCATCCAACCAAGGACAGAGATTGGAATTGTCTCTGGGATATTCTCACCCGATCGTAATTGAATTGGCTTCTGAGATCAAAGTTGCTACTGAAACAGAAAGAGGTAAGAATCCAATCATTACTCTTGAGTCACACGACAAGCAATTGATCGGTCAAGTTGCCGCTAAATTGAGATCATTGAGAAAGCCTGAGCCATACAAAGGTAAGGGAGTTAGATTCCAAGGAGAACACATTAGAAGAAAAGCAGGTAAATCTGCAGCTAAAGCATAATAGTCATGGCATTATCTAAATTAAACAGAAGACTTAGAATTAAAAGAAGGATCCGCAAGGTAGTTAGCGGAACTGCTGAAAGACCAAGAATGTCTGTGTATAGAAGTAACAAAGAGATCTATGCACAGTTGATCGATGATATCAGCGGAAAAACAATCGTTGCTGCCTCTACAAGAGATAAAGGAGTAGCTGATTCAAAGCTTCCTAAGATCGAGCAGGCTAAACAAGTAGGTAAGGTTTTGGCAGAAAAAGCTGCTAAAGCAGGAATTGCTACTGTTAGCTTCGATAGAAATGGATACCTGTATCACGGTAGAGTTAAGGCAATTGCCGATGGAGCCAGAGAAGGCGGATTGAACTTTTAATTATCAGATAGATAAAAAGAAATTATGGCCAACGCAAATACAAAAAGAGTAAAGTCCAGCGAGATTGAATTGAAAGATCGTTTAGTTGGAATCCAAAGGGTTACCAAAGTAACCAAAGGTGGTAGACATTTTAGTTTCTCAGCAATTGTTGTTGTGGGAAATGAAAATGGTATCGTAGGATATGGATTGGGTAAAGCAAATGAAGTTACCGATGCTATTTCCAAAGGTATTGATGATGCGAAGAAGAACTTGATCAAAGTTCCTATCGTGAACGGAACAGTTCCTCATCAGCAGGAAGCTAAGTTCGGTGGAGCGCAAGTATTCGTCAAGCCTGCATCTCATGGTACCGGGGTAATTGCCGGTGGTGCTATGCGTGCTGTATTGGAGAGTGTTGGAGTTCATGACGTATTGGCCAAGTCTAAAGGTTCTTCCAACCCTCACAACGTTGTTAAGGCAACCATCAAAGCATTGGAAACAATGAGAGATGCCTATACTGTTGCTAAGCACAGAGGTGTTGAATTGGATGTAGTATTTAACGGATAAGAAAACACCAAGAGAGATGGCAAAAATTAGAATCACACAAATTAGAAGTCAGATCAATAGACCAAAGAACCAAAAGTTGACTTTGGAAGCTCTAGGTCTTAGAAAGAATCAACAAAGTGTTGAGCATGAGGAAACTCCTCAGATCAAAGGAATGGTGAACAAGGTAAAGCACCTTGTTAAAGTTGAAAACGTTTAAGCGTTAACGATTAAAAGAAATTACAATGGAGCTAAATAATCTAAAGCCGGCAAAAGGTTCGGTAAAGAAAGGCAAAAGAGTAGGCAGAGGCGAAGGCTCAGGAAAGGGCGGAACTGCTGCAAGAGGACATAAAGGTGCCAAGTCAAGATCAGGTTATTCAAAGAAGATCGGATTTGAAGGTGGACAAATGCCTTTACAGAGAAGAGTGCCTAAGTTTGGATTTACCAACCCAAATAGAACTGAGTACAAGGGAATTAACCTAGATACTATCCAAAACCTGGTAGAAACTAAAAAAGTTGATTCAATTGATCTTGAAACTCTGGTTAATAATGGTCTTGCTGATAACAAAAGCTTGGTCAAGATCTTGGGAAGAGGTGAATTGAAAGCAAAATTGACTGTGAAAGCTCACGCTTTTTCAAAATCAGCTAAAGAAGCTATTGAAGCTCAAGGTGGAACAGTGGAAATCCTAGCCTAGATCATGAGGAGATTTTTCGAAACATTAAAGAATATTTGGACAATAGAAGACCTAAGGGTTAGAATACTTAACACCCTTGGGCTTTTACTCATCTATAGATTGGGCTCTTATGTAGTGATCCCTGGAGTGGATTCTACTGCATTGGAAATTGCCAATGCCGGAAATACAGGTGGTATTGCCGGACTGCTTGATCTATTTGCAGGTGGTGCTTTCTCAAGAGCATCCATTTTTGCGTTGGGTATCATGCCATATATCTCGGCATCTATCGTAGTTCAATTATTAGGTATTGCAATCCCTTACTTCCAAAAACTTCAGAAAGAAGGAGAGAGTGGAAGAAGAAGGATCAATCAAATAACCAGAATGCTAACTATTGCTATTGTTGGTTTCCAAGCTCCTGGTTATATAGCATCTCAAGTTCCTGAAATGACTGCAGCAGGACAAATGGTTAGACCTGACACCTTCTTTTGGTGGATGTCTACAGTGATCATCTTGATCACCGGAACCATGTTCGTTATGTGGTTGGGAGAGAGAATTACCGAAAAAGGATTGGGTAACGGAATTTCTTTGATCATCATGATCGGGATCATCGCCAATTTACCCTTTGCTTTCGTGGCAGAATTCGCCTCTAGAGTTAAAGGTGGCGGATTGGTAATCCTATTGGTAGAATTAGTAATTTTGCTCCTCGTTATAATTGCCACCATTTTACTGGTGCAAGGGACTCGAAGAGTACCGGTGCAATTTGCGAAAAGAGTTGTTGGAAATAAGCAGTATGGCGGAGTTCGACAGTATATCCCATTAAAGGTAAATGCTGCCGGAGTTATGCCGATCATCTTTGCACAGGCGATCATGTTTATTCCGATTACTTTGGCAGGTTTTGCCAATTCTGATTCATTGACCGGTATTACTGCCGCTTTGAGTGATTATACAGGATTTTGGTACAACCTAATTTTTGGCTTGATGATCATCGCTTTCACTTACTTCTATACAGCGGTAACTGTGAATCCGAATCAGATGGCAGAAGATATGAAGAAGAACGGCGGATTCATTCCGGGTGTTAAACCGGGAAAGAAAACCGCTGAGTTTTTGGATACCGTTCTTTCAAGAATAACCCTTCCGGGTTCAATATTTTTGGCGATCGTAGCGATTTTACCGGCCTTTGCTTCCAAGTTTGGAGTTAATGGTCAGTTTTCTCAGTTCTACGGTGGTACATCTCTATTGATCATGGTAGGTGTGATCTTGGATACTCTTCAGCAAGTGGAAAGCCACTTATTGATGAGACATTATGACGGATTAATGAAATCAGGAAGGATCAAAGGAAGGTCTAGCATTAATTTGGCTGGCTAATGGTCTACCTGAAGACAGAAGAAGAAATAGAACTTATTCGAGAAAGTTCTTTGCTTGTTGGAAAAACTTTAGCAGAGCTTGCTAAGATCATCGAACCGGGAGTTACCCCTCTCCAATTGGATGAAGTAGCCGAAAGCTTTATAAAGGACAATGGTGGAATACCTGGGTTTAAAGGATATAATGATTATCCAAACACTCTATGTACTTCCATCAATGAACAGGTTGTTCACGGGATACCCTCAGATCGGCCCTTGGAAAACGGAGACATTATCTCTGTTGACTGCGGAGTGATCAAAAATGGATTCTACGGAGATGTGGCATATACATTGGAAGTAGGAGAAGTAAAAGAAGAGGTTAGAGATCTCTTAAGAACTACCAAAGAGTGTCTGAATGAAGCAATCAAGGCAGCAAAAGCCGGAAATCGCATTGGCGATATTGGATTTGCTGTCCAGAGTTTGGCTGAGTCCAAAGGATACGGAGTTGTTAGAGAACTCGTTGGACACGGTCTTGGAAAGAATTTGCACGAAGCCCCTGAAGTACCCAATTACGGTAGAAGGGGAAATGGCATGAAGCTGAAAGAAGGATTGGTACTGGCAATTGAGCCAATGATCAATCTGGGTAAGCGACATGTGAAGCAGCAAGAAGATGGTTGGACAATAGTTACAGCCGACGGATTGCCATCTGCTCATTTTGAGCATGATGTAGTGGTGAGGAAAGATGGAGCTGAAGTTTTATCAACGCATGAATTGATCGAAGAAGTATTGAACAATAAAGAAAAAGTTAGTTAATAACAGATATAGATTGAATGGCAAAACAAGCATCCATAGAGCAAGATGGAACCATCACTGAGGCTTTGTCGAATGCAATGTTCCGAGTTGAACTGGAAAATGGGCATATCATTACAGCTCACATATCCGGTAAGATGAGAATGTATTACATCAAGCTTTTACCAGGTGATAAGGTGAAAGTGGAAATGTCGCCATATGATCTAACTAAAGGAAGAATTACGTACCGCTATAAATAAGCGAAAAACTGTCAATTATGAAAGTAAGAGCATCCGTAAAGAAGAGAAGTGCTGACTGCAAGATCGTCCGCAGAAAAGGACGTCTGTACGTTATCAATAAAAAGAACCCTAAGTTCAAACAAAGACAAGGATAATAACATTTTAGATTAAGATATATGGCTAGGATAGCAGGTATAGACTTACCAAAAAATAAGAGAGGAGAAATAGGATTGACCTATATCTTCGGTATCGGAAGAAGTTCCGCACAGGAGATCCTCACTAAAGCTGAAGTTGATCTCAACAAGAAAGTTCAGGATTGGAACGACGATGAATTGGCTCGTATCCGTAAGGTCGTGAACGAAAACTACGAAGTAGAAGGTGCTCTCCGTTCAGACATTCAGTTAAGTATCAAGCGTTTGATGGATATTGGTAGTTACAGAGGTATTCGCCATAGAGCGGGATTGCCTTTGAGAGGTCAGAAGACTAAAAATAACTCTAGAACCAGAAAGGGTAAAAGAAAGACAGTCGCTAATAAGAAAAAGGCTACGAAATAATTAGAAGCATTGTAAGATGGCTAAAACAACTCAAAAGAAAAAGAAAGTTAAAGTAGAGTCAATGGGCGAAGCTCATATCCACGCTACTTTCAACAACATCATTATTTCTCTTACCAATCAAACAGGTCAGGTGATCTCTTGGTCTTCTTCCGGTAAAATGGGATTCAAAGGATCTAAGAAGAATACACCTTATGCTGCTCAAATGGCAGCTTCAGACTGTGCTAAAGAAGCTTATGATCTTGGTTTGAGAAGAGTGAAGGTATACGTTAAAGGACCAGGAGCAGGACGTGAATCTGCGATCAGAACTATCCACAATAGTGGTATAGAAGTAACTGAGATCGTTGATATTACTCCAATCCCTCACAACGGTTGTAGACCTCCGAAAAGAAGAAGAGTTTAAGATATTAATAGCAAGAAATTAAGTAGAAATGGCTAGATATAGAGGACCAAAATCTAAAATTGCCCGTAAGTTCAGAGAACCGATCTTCGGACCTGATAGTTCTTTGGAGAAAAAGAATTACCCTCCGGGGCAACACGGACCTAACAGAAGAAGAGGTAAGCAATCTGAATATGCGATCCAGTTAATGGAAAAGCAAAAAGCAAAGTATACCTATGGTATTCTAGAAAGACAATTCTCAAATATGTTTGAGGAAGCTTCTAGAACTAAAGGTATTACCGGTGAAAACCTTCTTCAACTTTGTGAGTCTAGATTAGACAATGTAATCTT
>JAUIGQ010000111.1 GCA_030429925.1 Bacteroidia bacterium
AGTGAAGTACGACAATGAGGGAGCAGGTGATTAAGGAGGTACCCAAAGCAATACATATTAATAGGATCATTGGAAAGCTGGGAACTGAGAATACCGGCCCAACATGTATTTTTTTTGGTGGAGTTCACGGAAATGAACCTTCCGGGGTGATCGCCCTGCAACAGGTTTTGAAGGAACTAGAAAAAGTTAAGATCCACGGTAGTTTTTATGCAATAGGTGGAAATATTTCAGCTCTAGCAAATGGAGAGAGATATCATGAGAAAGATCTGAACAGACTGTGGACTGAGAAGATCATGACAAAACTTGAAGGGGGAGAATTTCAGGCAGAGAACGAGGATGAGAGAGAATTGATCCAGATCTATGATACTATAAAAAATATCTTGAACTCAGAAAAAGGTCCATTTTACTTCTTCGACCTGCATACCACCTCCAGCAAGACCACTCCATTCATTACGGTGAACGACAGCATACTCAATCGAAAGTTTACAGAGCTCTATCCACTTCCTCTCATACTGGGGATCGAAGAGTACTTAGACGGCCCCATGCTCAGCTATTACAATGAGAAAGGCTTTATATCCTTCGGCTTCGAAGGAGGTGAACACTATAGTACTGAAGCCATAGAGAATCATAAGGCATTTATCTACTTAAGTCTTCACTTTTGCGGATTGTTGGATGAAGAGCAGATAAACTTCGAAGAACATCATAATTTACTGGCACAGCAAAGCCAAGGCATGGCCCACTTCTATGAGATCTATGAACGCTTTGAGATCAATGAAAAGGACCAATTTAAAATGAAGGAAGGGTATAAAAACTTCCAACGGGTTAGGAAGAACGAGCTTATTGCTGAGTTCAATGGGAAGGAGATCAAAATGAAAGAAGCTTCTATGATCTTTATGCCACTATATCAATCAAGAGGAAACGATGCCTATTTCTTGATCAAGAAAACAGCAGAGTTCTTTCTAAAACTATCGATCCTTTTGAGACAGTTAAAGATTGACCGAATACTTCCACTCTTGCCGGGCGTTCTTTGGTGTACAGATAGAAAAGAAAAGATGCTAGTTGACTTGAAGATAGCCAGATTCCTCACCAAACCCTTCCTACACCTTCTAGGTTACAGAGCAAGACAAATGGGAGAAGATGCCTTGATCATCAAGAACAGAGAAGCTAACTCCAGGAAGTCAGAATACAAGAATGAAGGTTGGTACAAATAAAGAACCGTCCTTCAAATGCTGAGTGCTGAAGAACGGCTCTAAATGTCAACTGAACTAAAAAACAGTAGTGATTAACCAATCATTTGCTTTCTTGACAAGTCAAAGGTATCCTGTCTACACAGCTAAATCAATACTCATTTCTGAGTATTTTTCATCTTTGTGCTTTAGCTAGAGAAATGGAAGAATACTATCAACAATCCTTTACCGCAAAGGATAAGGACTCCCTTGAGAAAGGAGAATACGAAGATTGCACCTTCAAACAGCTCGATCTATCAAACAGGGATCTATCAGATCATAAATTCATAGAATGTGACTTTATTGATTGTAACCTAAGCAATGCCAAATTGGCCAACACTTCCATTCAGGAATGCGAGTTCAAGAATTGCAAGCTACTTGGATTGCAGTTTGAAGACTGCAACAGCTTTAATTTCTCTATCCTTGCCATTGATTCACAATTGGATCATGCCACCTTTTACCAACTTAACTTGTCGAACAGTGCATTCAAGCATTGCAGCATGCAAGGAGTAGATTTAACAGAGGCAGATCTTAAAAAAGGGAAGATGAACAACTGCGATCTGATGGATGCACATTTTGAAAGAACAGATCTGGAAGGTTGTGACCTTAGTGATTCATATAATTTTCAAATAGACCCGGAACTGAACAACATTTCTCAGGCTCAATTTTCTCAAAACCAATTGATTGGTCTATTGGGCAAATACAATATCAAAACAAAACTGTGATTTGGTCCATTTTTTGCGGAGTGCCGCGCTTTTCAAAGTGTATTTAGTTTTAAGTAAATGACCAACCGCTCTCTCCTATTCCTTCTGCTCTCTTTCTTTTCTTTTAGCCTGCAAGCCCAGTTGATATTGATTACAGAGGAAGAAGGCACAGAGCCTTTGGAAGGAGTAACTCTTCTTAGCGACGACCCTAAAGCTTTTGCTGTAACCAATCTATATGGAAAAGCTGATATCTCAGCCTTCAAAGGATCTTCATTGATACAGATTCGCTCATTGGGATATGAGAGCATGAATATCAGCTATAGTGAATTAGAACAAGGAAAATTTAAAATCAGACTAAAGGCAACTCATTTACAATTGGATGAGGTAGTGATCTCAGCTAGCCGATGGAAACAGAACACTTCTAATATCGCCTCTTCCATTAGTACTATCAAACCAAGAGATATTCAACTTCAAAATCCTCAGACCGCTGCAGATATGCTTACCCTATCGGGAAAAGTGTTTGTCCAAAAAAGTCAGCAAGGTGGAGGAAGTCCCATGATCAGAGGGTTTGCCACCAATAGGCTGCTTTATTCAGTAGATGGAGTTCGTATGAATACGGCCATCTTCAGAGGGGGCAATATCCAGAATGTGATCAACATTGACCCCTTTACGCTTGAAAAGACAGAAGTCCTATTCGGACCTTCATCTGTCAGCTATGGCAGTGATGCTATTGGGGGAGTAATGAGCTTTCAAACTTATGAACCACAGTTTTCCTTAGAAGAAAAAAGTTTGGTCAAAGGCTCGGTTAGCAGTCGGTATTCCTCTGCTAATAATGAAGTAAGCGGTCATATCGACTTAAACATTGGATTCAAGAAGTGGGCTTTATACTCCTCTTTTAGCAATTGGAACTTTGGAGACCTTAGACAAGGAAGTCATGGACCGGATGATTATATAAAGGACTATCATGTTGAAAGAAGGAACGATCAGGAAGTATTAATTAGGCAAGGAGATGAGCTTTTGCAGGTTCCTTCCGCCTACTCTCAAACCAATCTATTGCAAAAAGTACGTTTCAAGCCTAATGAGAAATGGGATCTAAATTATACTTTCAACTATTCAGAAACTACACCATACGGTAGGTACGACAGACATAATAGAGTAAGAGATAGTTTACCCAGATATGCAGAATGGGACTACGGTCCGCAGAAATGGATGATGAACCTCATAAGTATAGAACATGAAAGTGGGGCTATCATCTTTGATGAAATGGCACTTAAAATTGCCTTGCAAAATTTTCAGGAGAGCAGGATCAGCAGAAACCTCTTCGATGACGAAAGAGATATCAGAGAAGAAGAAGTAGATGCCTATTCTATCAATATTGATTTCAATAAAAGCATTGGAGCTAACCACACCCTATTCTATGGGGTGGAGTACGTTTTAAATGATGTCAGTTCAGGCGGACGAATAGAGAATATCAATACGATGGTGGAAAGAGCCGGGCCCAGCAGATACCCTGATGCTCAATGGAGTTCAGCCGCAATATTCCTCAGCGAAGAATACAAATTCAATGAAAAGTTGAATTTACTTGGAGGGTTGAGGTATAACTACTACCGCTTAGAAGCAGATTTCAAGGATAATATTGCATTCTATCCCTTCCCCTTCACAGAGACCCAATTGGAGAATGAAGCCGTAACAGCAAGTCTGGGTGCAGTTTACAGACCCATTGACAAATGGGTGTTAAGAACAAATGCAGGAACCGCATTCAGAGCGCCAAATGTAGATGATATTGGTAAAGTGTTCGACTCAGAGCCAGGAGCAGTGCTCGTTCCAAATCCTGATCTAGAAGCGGAATATGCCTACAATTTGGATCTAGGGGTGGCTAAGGTATTTGGTGATCTATTGAAAATAGAGGCAACTGCTTTCTACACACTTCTTGAGAATGCAATGGTAAGAAGAGATTACAGGTTGAACGGATTAGATAGCATTGTTTATGATGGAGAACTGAGTCAAGTGCAAGCCATACAAAATGCAGCTGAAGCTAATGTCTATGGTGTTCAATTTGGGTTTGAGCTACAATTCTTGAAAAATTTGAAATTATCTACAGATCTGAACTATCAAGTGGGAGAAGAAGAGACGGATGATGGAGTGGTTAGTCCATCTAGACATGCTGCACCCCTTTTTGGTGTGAGCAGATTGACTTTCGAAAAGAAGAGAACCAGGGTTCAATTCTATGTAGAATTCCAAGACGAATTCAAAGCAGATGAATTGGCCATTAGCGAAAGATCCAAAACAGAGATCTATGCCCAGGACGATGCTGGAAAAAGCTATGCTCCTTCTTGGTATACTTTCAACCTAAAAGCTCAACATAGCTTCTCTCCTCATTTTAGCCTTTCCACGGGGATAGAAAATATTGCCGATATAAGGTATAGGCCCTATAGTTCCGGCATTTCAGCTCCCGGCAGAAACTTCTTTGTTTCGTTAACTGCTAAGATCTAAGCAATTATTTGATTAAATACCTCGCTCCCAAGCCTCCTTGCATATCAAACAAAAATGGATCGTTCAGAACTTCTGTGAAGAGGTTAGCATCGATGAATAGGGCAATTGGCAGGTCTTCAAATCTATACTCCAAGCCAATTACAGCATCTATGCCTAGATCCAGATCAACTTCCCACCCTGTATCTGTATATTTCCACGAAGGGTCGCCTGCGTCTTTATATCTGTAATTGTACAAGTACGACCTATATCTCATTTGAACTCCGGCACCATAGTACCAATCTAAGTTACCGGGAAGATCATCTTCAAACTCAGTAATATCATTGTTGATCAGATAATGAACTTGCACTGATAAAGGAACATTGGCTTTATAACCTAAATACTCGTAATCGTCATATCCGAATTTACCATCCTTATACCAGTTATTGAATCTATTGTTATACCAACCATTTCCGTCCCACCAATGAGTTCTACCCACATTTAATTCTATGGCCTTATTACCCATATACTTTTTTAAGGAGACGCCACTTGGATCCCCTAATTTGATACCGGCCGACCAGTTGTCCTGAGCATTTAGGGAAAAGGCGATAAAGAATATGCTAGCAGTAATTAATAAATGTTGAATAGATTTTACTTTTCTCAAAGACTTCATATAAAATTTAGTGTTGGTTATATTATAGTAACGAAGCAGATTACAACATGTTTCACAATTGCCCCAGTAATGCTAAAATCAACTTTTTATAGCGTTCTAAAGACAATAAGATTTGTACTTTTGCCTCAACTACCCCGGTGCTGAAATTGGTAGACAGGCATGGTTGAGGGCCATGTGTCCGTAAGGACGTGCAGGTTCGAGTCCCGTTCGGGGTACAAAACAGCAAGAGTAGAGAGTCTCGAGCAAGAGAAAAGCTACTTTGCTGTTTTGCTCAAAACTCACACACATACTCAAACTTAGCTAAAGACTAATATCATAATGAAGTGAGCTCCGCTCCACTTCATGGCAATCTTCAAAGGTCAAAGTTCAATCTTCAATGAATTCTCAGATCCGATAGAGGTCTCCCTACTCCCTACTCCCTACTCCCTACTCCCTACTCCCTACTCCCTACTCCTTACTCCTTACTCCCTACTCCCTACTCCCTACTCCCTCCTTCCTCCATTAGATCCTCGATATCAACAAGTTTCTATTTATAACTTAACTGAAATTGTATATTAGTATTGCAGTAATCTTAGACCTTTATCACGTGATTCCATTTATTCATAAAATATACATCCAACAATGAGACGCATCATATGCCTGTCCCTGATCAGTCTAATCTCAATTTCTCCTTTATTCTCTCAAGTTATTCTTCCCAAATTCGAAAAAGCCGTAAAAGTAGAGCGACTTAGTGATGATGCGGAAGAGAGTAATATTTTCACTTACAACAATGGCAACAATATGTTCTTCTACCGCACCTATGTAAAGGGAGAGGGAAATGAGATGGAGGTTATTCGTCAGAATATTTGGTTTTCTGAAAAAGCGAACGACAAATGGTCAAGACCAGACCGATTGTTCAGAATGCAAGAGAATGAGTTTGAGAATATTATTATTGGCGCCTCAATGGATGGCAGAAAGGTGTACATCTTTAAAACGGTCTATCATCCAACAGAAGATTCATTGGAAAGAGTGATCGGGGTGAGAGAAAGAAGTGGAAAAGATGATTGGAGTGAGTTTCAGCCCATTGAGATCCCAGGTTTGGTTTTAGGTGAGAATTATTACCATTTCCACCTAAGCCATGATGAAAAGATCCTAATGATCAGTATGTCACCAACAGACGAACTTTTAGATGAAGATATATTCGTCTCATTCCGTCAGGATGATGGAAGCTGGAGTGAAGTAAAGAACTTAGGTCCCACCATCAATACTAAAAGAGTTGAAATTTCACCTTACATCGACAATGATGGAAAAACGCTTTATTTTTCTTCTGAAGGACATGGTGGATTTGGAGGATCTGATGTATTTGTAAGCTATAGGTTAGATGATAGCTGGACACATTGGACCAAGCCAAAGAATCTTGGGGAATCTATCAACACTAAGGATTACGAAGAGAACTTCGTTCACACCCATAATAATGAATATTACTTTACCTCCAATAAAGATTCTGAAAGTGCAGACATCTATTACTCTTTCTCGGATTATGCTGTAGAACTAAATAGAGGGAAAGCTCTATTGATGAAGCAAGACGCTGCGATGTCAACCAATATTAAAGTGTTAGATGATCAGGGAAAGGAATTTGATAATATTAATATAGGAGAAGACGGAAAATTCAAATTCAAAATAAAGGAGAATGCTAAGGACCTTAGCTTTATCGCCAGCGAATCAACTGCAGAAGGAGCATTTATCTACACCTTGGATGAGGAGGATAATAAAAGAGAAAGATGGATCATTGGAAAAGATCTTAAGTCTAGTCCGGAGTCTGAGTTCGCAACAGATCAGAAAATCGTAGGTAGTTTACAACTAGCAGGCGACCCATTTCAGGATGTTGAAATTGCTGTTTATGACATCAATGGCTACAAATTGGGAAAAACTCGTACAGACGAAAACGGCATTTTCAGCTTTGAAACAGCAGCCATCGATAACACATTGAAATTTGTTCCGAACTCAGAAGAAGATTTTAAGTTCAATGCTATTCAACTGTATGACGCAAATAATAAGTTCTTACACCATCTTGAACCCAATGAAGGGTTAGTTTCAAAAGAAGAAAGAATACCGGAAGAGAAGTTGGCCAAGAATATGAAACCTATCACACCTCCTGTGAAAACGGAACCAAAAGAAACTACTACTGCGGCAACCACCACTCCTAAAAAACCAGCATCCTCAAAAGATTACACTAATATGGTTTATTTTGGATTCAATGCTATCAGCTTAGATAGAGAAGAAGAAAGAAAACTTCGTTCAGTGGTTAGGTATATGAAGAAGAATCCCGGAACAACTGCTACTATCACAGGAAATACAGATGCAGAGGGTGAGAACAAATTGAACATGGACATTGGTAAAAGAAGAGCTATCCATGTCAAAAGGGTGTTGGTCAGAGATGGCATAGAAGCCGGCAGGATTGCTGCAGAATCTAATGGCAAATCCAATCCAATAGCTTCTAATGAGACAGAAGAAGGAAGGTCTCAAAACAGAAGAGTTGAAATCAGCATTAAATAATTTTCACTAGTACTGCAACTTCTTCAATCTCAATTCGTAATAGTAAAGTATGAAAAAAATAGCTATCAGTATTCTTGTACTGTTCTCTGTGGGAATTATCAATGCTCAAACAACAAGTACAGTCAGTCCGGGAAATTGGAATACCCCCGGTAATTGGAGTAATGGGGTTCCTTCTGGTTCAGGTATAGTCAATGTAAATGACGTAATGATCCTGGATGTTAGTCTCGGTCCAATTTCCAACGCTGACTATAACTTTAATGCTAAAGTAACCGACCCAAATGGGGGGAGTGCTTATTCAATTACTCAATCTAACAACTCAAACCTTGATATTTCAGCTAGTGTAAGGATTGAAGGAAGTTATATAACTGCAAATACTTCAATTCTTACTATCAGAAGCGGTGACACTCTTTATGTAGGTGGAAATTTCACATCTGGCCAAAATACTTTTGTTGAGATTGAACCGGGAGGAGTACTTTATGTAGTAGGTAATATGGAATTGAACAATAACACCACCTATGCTATCAACGGTAATATATATGTAGAAGGAAACTTTACAAGCAGGAATTCAGCATCTCTAGCGGGTAGTGGAAACTTAGAAGTTGAAGGAGAAGTAGATATACGAAACGCCTCTTCAGTATTTGGTAGCACAGGCGATTGTAGCCCCGGCCCTTGTGAATACGGATCAGGATCTGGTCTACCCATTCAGCTATTGAACTTTTCAGCCTCCAACTATGATCTAGATCACTTAAAAATAGATTGGTCAACTGCAACGGAGATCAATAATGAATATTTTAGGATTGATATCTCTGCAG
>JAUIGQ010000112.1 GCA_030429925.1 Bacteroidia bacterium
GAAGTTTAAGTATAGGAAGCTGGTCAAATAGTAGGTCTCTGTGAACCTCTGCGCTTCCCTGTGCCCCTTTGTGGAATTAAGAATTTTTATGGTGGCACAGAGATTCTCAGAGTAGCTCAGAGTTACACAGAGAAAGTAAATAATAGAACTAAGAACCAAGAGCCAAGAGTCAAGAAAATTTGTAAATCACCTCAAATTCATTCTTGCTTCTTGTATCTTGTCTCTTGCATCTAAAAAGAAATGAAAATCGGAACACCAAAAGGCATGCGCGACTTCTCGCCACAACAAATGGCGAAGAGGAACTATATATTCAACACCATTGAAAAGCACTTCAAGCTCTTTGGTTTTGAGCAGATCGAGACGCCTACTATGGAGAACGCTCAAACGCTCAAAGGGAAATATGGGGAAGAAGGAGACCGACTCATCTTTAATGTGCTCAACTCAGGGGATTATTTGAGTAAGGTGGAAGGAGGTTGGAGTTCGAAGGATTCTAGTTCACTGACCAATGACATTTCCGATAAAGCTCTCAGATACGACCTTACCGTTCCTTTCGCTCGCTATGTGGTGCAGCACCAGAACGAGATCGCTTTTCCCTTCAGACGTTATCAGATCCAGCCGGTATGGAGAGCCGACCGTCCGCAAAAAGGCCGATACAGAGAATTCTATCAGTGCGATGCGGATATCATTGGTTCCAATAGCCTATTGAATGAAGTAGATCTTATTCTTCTGTTTGATCGAGTTTTATCGGAACTTGGCATGAAGGATTTTACCATCAAGTTCAATCATCGAAAGCTTTTAAATGGCTTGGCAGAGATGATCGGTCGACCGGAAAAGTTGATCGATATCACTGTGGCCATTGACAAGCTCGACAAGATCGGGAAGGAGAAAGTAGAAGAAGAGTTGGGAGCAAGAGGATTGAGTGAGGAGGAAATTGCTAAACTTCAACCCTTGTTTGAGTTAAAAGGTGATAACCTACTGGTTATTAATTCTTTGAAAGATATTTTAAAAGGTACCGAAAGTGGGGTAAAAGGCATTGAAGAGGTAGAAGAATTGCTTGGATTGTTGGAAAGAACGGAGCTGAAAAAGGCGAAGTTGGAATTGGATCTTTCGCTTGCTCGCGGACTGAATTATTACACTGGATGTATCTTCGAAGTGCAGAGCAATGAGATGGAAATGGGAAGTATTTGTGGAGGAGGAAGGTATGACGATCTCACCGGAATTTTCGGACTGCCGAATATGAGTGGAGTGGGAATTTCCTTTGGCGCTGATCGTATCTATGATGTGATGGAGCATCTGGGATTGTTCCCTCAGGATATTGAAGTACAAACCCAATTGCTCTTAGCCAACTTTGGAGGAGAAGAAGCTGCCCATGCGCTGGAGTTGTTGCAGAAGCTGAGAGAAGCAGGGCTTGCCACCGAACTCTATCCGGATGCAGCCAAGTTGGGCAAACAGTTCAAATACGCCGATCAGAAGAGGATCCCATTTGTGTTGTTAGTCGGGAAGGATGAAATGGAAAGCGGAAAGTATCAGCTGAAGAACTTAGCTTCTGGAGAGCAAAACTCCTTGTCAATTGAAGAAGTAATTGCTAAACTAAAGTGATCTGCGAAGATCAGCGAGATCTGCGGGAAACAACATTCCTTTCTCCCGCAGATAGCGCAGATAAACGCAGATTTATAATAGAACCAAGAACTAAGAGCCAAGAGTCAAGACAATTCTCAATTCAATTCAAATGAAGTCTTGTTTCTTGTATCTTGTCTCTTGCATCTACTAGAAAATATGTCAAATACCTACCAAATCACCCTCAACAGCTGGAATCTTTCCGACATCCAATCCATCCTTCAGGAAAATAAAAAACTTGAACTCGGCTCAGACTGTATCGAGAAGGTCAATGCCAACAGAACCTACCTAGACGAGAAGATCCAACGCTCAGAAAAGCCCATTTACGGCGTCAACACCGGCTTTGGTTCTTTGTGCGATACAGAGATATCCAAAGATCAGCTGGCGCAGCTGCAAGTAAACCTGGTCCGCTCGCACGCCTGCGGAATGGGAGAAGAGGTGCCCACAGAAGTAGTCCGACTCATGCTTCTCCTCAAGATCAAAGGCTTGTCCTTGGGTCATTCGGGAATTGCCCTAACTACGCTGGAAAGGTTGGTGGACATGTACAACGAAGGCGTTTATCCCATCATCTATCAATTGGGATCCCTGGGAGCCTCCGGCGATCTGGCGCCTTTGGCGCATTTGAGTTTGCCATTGTTCGGGGAAGGAGAAGTGGAGTACAAAGGAGAAAGAAAAGCTGCTGCTGATGTATTGAATCAATTGAGCTGGGAGAACATCCAACTCACTTCCAAAGAAGGATTGGCCTTACTGAACGGTACTCAGTTCATGAGTGCCTATGCAGTGCATTCCCTCTTGCGATTGAAGCAATTGGTGAAAATGGGCGATCTCACGGCCGCTTGCAGCATCGATGCCTTCCACGGTAGCTTGAAACCATTTCACGAGCTCATACTGGCCGTAAGACCCCATCAAGGACAAATTGATACAGCCAAGGAGATCTCAGAGATCCTCAGAGATTCAGAGATTCAGAAGGTGGATAAACCTTATGTGCAAGATCCTTATTGCTTGAGGTGCATTCCTCAAGTGCATGGAGCCAGCAAGGATGCCATTGCCCATGCGACTAGAGTGGTAGAGGTGGAGATCAACTCCGTGACCGACAATCCCACCGTTTTCCCTGAAGCTGATGAGGTGATCTCGGCCGGCAACTTTCACGGTCAGCACCTGGCCTTGGTCTTGGACTTTCTGGCCATTGCCGTGGCTGAGTTGGGAAGTATTTCTGAGAGAAGAGTGTACAAGCTCATCAGTGGATCTCGTGGACTGCCTGCTTTCTTGGTGAACAATCCCGGTCTCAATTCTGGCTTCATGATCGCTCAGTACGCTGCGGCTTCTGCCGTGAGTCAGAACAAACAACTGGCCACCCCCGCTTCAGTAGATACGATCGATTCTTCCAACGGACAAGAAGATCATGTTTCCATGGGAGCCAATGCCGCTACCAAGCTGAAAAGGGTGATCGATAATTATGAAAGCATCTTGGGAGTGGAGTTGATGACGGCCATGCAAGGGTTGGATTTTAGAGAAGGAAAATCAAGTGCTCAAGTTGAAAAACTAAGGACTGCCTTCAGAAAGGTGGTGCCTTTTGTTGAGGAAGACATTTATATGAAGCCATTGATGGATAAGAGCATGGAGTTTCTAATTCAATACTAAGCCATCTCTGTGAGCCTCTGCGCTGCACTGTGCTACCCTGTGGCCCAAGATAGTTCCACTGAGAAGCACTGAGAAGCTCAGAGATACACAGAATATTCGCACTTTGTCCATAGAAGCATTTGCTCCTTCTCCGTCACTGATAAACACAGCCTTGGCGAAGTTTATAAAAATCTACTTCGAAGGAGAAGCAGAGTCGAAGGGAGCCGAAGAGTCGAAGGGTCGAAGCCAGCTTCTTTGTAATTATTTCTGAATGAAACTTGGTCTCCGATAAACAGATATACAGAGAGCAGTTTAGAAATGATCAACCAAGACCCTCCTTTAGATGTTGGTGTAAAGTAAGCCTGTTTTGATTAGCTTACTTCTTGCCTTTTGGTCTGATTTGTTTTAATTGATTGAGCATGAGTTGGATGGATTGAAGATAGTCTTTGTAATCTTCAGTAGATATGCTCTGATGATCTGTTTTTACAAAGAGAGGGGTTTCTTCTAAAAGTAAATAGCAATCTGGAAACTCACTCTTTAGCTTCATGCTTAAGCAAATGATATCATGGTTTATTTGATCGTCCATTTTAATTCTATTTGAAGTAATAGAAACCCGCTTCACTTTTTCTATTAGGAGACATAATTGATCTTTAATGAGGGTAAGTTAATTCATTGAATTGCTCTTGTTGAACTACGCCTTGCGGAACTTAAGCTCTGAATTGACTGACTGTCTTATATTTCCTTTTTATTCATTACCCAGCCAAAGATGAAAAATAAAAAGGCAAACAATAGAAGCAGGTGAATAAGGTTACCGGCCTCGAATCCAAAAACTGAAATTGCCCATATGATCAAAAAAGCGATCGCCAAATAATGATAGAATTTATTCATGATGATAAAGATTATATGCTATGGTTGCTTGAAGCCATTTGTTTTTATACTGTGGTGTACTTGAAGTGCCATTTCCATGATTCTTCTGAATGTCGTAACACATTCTTGCTCCTATTACAAAGTGTTTAATGTGAAGATCTGCACCGACCACTACGCCAATTATATTCTTTCTGTAATTGTCATTCTTAAATTCTTCCTCTTGTGAAAAACTGCTGCTTGTGCTATTAAATTGGTCTTTCTGCTTGAGCAAGTAGGAATATTGAGGTCCAGCAACAATTGTAAGAAACTCAGAAGGTTTTAAAGCAATTAGCAATGGGATATCTAGGAATGTACTTGTTCTAGTGAATTTATAATCAACTCCTAAAATGTTTCCATTTCCTTTGAATCCTTTTTCAGAGTAAAGAATCTCAGGTTGTAGACCTATATACGTACTTATGGGTATGCTTAAAGCTATTCCGCCTACAAACCCAAATTTTGGATCTGATTGAAAGCCAACACCATTCTCATCGAATACATCGGAATAATTAAGTCCAATTTTAAATGAAAGTTGCATTTTATCCCTTTGATCAAATGTTGCTTCTTGTCCTTTTAGTAATAAGGATGAAGCAAGCAATGTAAGGGCAATTACTATTTTTAAACTTATCATGGTTCTTGGTTTTAGAAGGGTTATATTATTGTACAAAGGTGCTTTCAATTGAGGTCTAATTACTTACAGTAGTTCAACCAAAGCTTACATATTTCTCACCTCCAAGGTGAATAAAATCATAGATCAGATCATCAGAAGGAAAGTGGGAGGGTAGAGAAGTGGGAATCTACAGCCAATTGCTGAATAGAAGGGTAAGATGCTTCCATTCGATGGATTGGTTCTAGATCTTATCGATAAGAAAGTTGCATGAGGGTTTGATGAACTGACAGCTTAATCGATATTACACATTAGGCTACGCTATTAGCTCTTCATAACCGCTTTTAATTACGGTTGATATCATCTTAAATCGCTCATTCGCCTTGATCATATTTTTTGCGTGAGCCGGAATAATGATAGATTGTCCGGTAAGAAGCTGAGTAGATTTAGCATCAATGATTACTTCTGCTTGTCCTTCAATCACTTGTATAAAGCTGTCAAAGGGTGAAGTCTTTTCTGCAAACCCTTCCCCTGAGTCGAAGGAGACCGCAGTGATATTTCCGGATGATTTTTTTAGAATGGTTTTGATCACTACAGAGTTGGGAACATATTCAATTAGTTCCACTACAATCAAGACCTCTGACTTTGCAATCTCTTTTTCTTTCATCAATTCTTAGAGGCTATTTTCAGATATCTTTTTAACTGAAGAATTCTTTAAAGGTATAACGCCAGCCATCTCTCCTATTACATTCACCAGATCCGACCCACTGGGTACAATAATTTTAGTATTGGTTTGTAAAGCAGTTTCCATAGCTTCTAATTTTCTCAGTATTTGCGCATTTCCTATAAAATATTTGTCAGCTGCTTCATTGACTAGTTTGATGGCTTCTGCGCTACCTTCTGCATGTAAGATCTTAGCGCGTTTATAACCTTCAGCTTCTTTGATTTTTGCTCGTTTTATGCCATCTGCTACCGTTTCTGCAGCTGTAGCAGAGTCTATGGCGGCAATTTTTTCATTTTCTGCCTTTACCACTTTATTCATGGTTTCTTGTACATCTGCAGGAGGATCAATCTGTTTCAATTCGGTCCGAATAATCTCAATACCCCATTCTTTGGTTTCCTTGTGCAAGGTTTGATGAAGCTCTAGATTAATTTTACCCCGCTCGCTATTGGCCGACTTTAATGTTAGTGTCCCTATGATATTTCTCAGGGTTGTGCGAGCCAGATTTACGATCTGATATTCATAGTTATTGACGTCATAGGTTGAACCTTTCACACTTTCTTCATCGGATTTTACTCGAAAGTATACTTGTGCATCAACACTTGCATTCAAATTATCGTTGGTAATTATTTCTTGAGGCTCAGCGTCAACCATCTGTTCTGTAATGTTGACCAAGAACAAACGGTCTACAAGTGGAATGATCCAGTGAAATCCAGGTTGAGCTAATTTGCGATACTTACCCAGGCGTTCAATAAGGCCTTTGTGGGTTGGTCTTACAATTCGAATACCTGCAACCAGTATCAGGAGAATAGGTATGGATAAAAATAGTAGTGTTGAATTCAAGATCGACGGAGTTTAGAAGTAAGAGAATAAATTAATGGACGGATCCAAATTGAATCCATCCATTGCTCATTAATTGGTATTACTTGTATTAAACAACTGACGGTTGAGTTTTACCAATGATCTTAATCACATCTTCTCTCGTTTTATCTAAACGACTTTGAACTCTTTTAAGAAGGTCATTTTCTTTTCCGACTTCAAATTTCAAATCTGCATCTGTCAATTGAGAGAATTTAGATTTGAGTTCTTTTGATTGCTTGGCCCAGTCACCGGTTATTTTGAATGCTCCTGTAGAGGTGCTCTTTGAATTTTCCATCTTAATTTAATTTACATTGTAAATACATTTTTACAACATCTCAAAGGTGGGACTGAAGAAGAGACCTTCTGTTATATAATTATTCTATTAAGTTATATAACTTTAATATTCTCTAGAGGTCTTCAAGGTTTTTTCGTCTTTTATTAGCAATACTTTTAAAAAAGGTAGGTGTAAGTCCGGTCAGCTTTTTAAACTGATAAGAAAGGTGAGCCACACTACTATAATGCATAACGTAAGCTATTTCTGTTAGACTTAGTTCTTCATAGATCAGTAATTCTTTAACCCTTTCAATTTTATTGATGATGATGAATTGTTGAATGGTAATTCCTTTTACTTCAGAGAAGATCTTTGCCAGATATGCATATTCAAAACCTAAATGTTTGCTAATAAAATCTGAATAGTTTACTCTAGGAACTTCCTCGCTGTAATGGATCATTTCAATGATTAAATTCTTTATCCTTTCTACCAAAATCGACCGTTGATCATCTAATAGTTCAAGTCCTGATATTTTTAGATTTGAATTCAATTGATCCCTCATTTTTGAGGAGAGTGCATGCGGCAGTATAATTACCCCAAGCTCTATTGTGGTATAAGGTATATCCAACTTGTTTAGTTCTTCCTTTACCATCATTTTACAACGCTGGCTAACCATATATTTGATATAGAGCTTCATTTATTTTAATCTGAATGGGCACGAAAGCTCGATCATCATTAAGTAAGTTAAAGATAAAATGGAAAAAGCAATAATATACCAGTGCTTAAAAAGGAGGGAGAGTTCATTGTCTTGAACTAACGATCCATGAGGAAATCTAAAGGTAATCAATATAAGTGATGGATGTTGAAATTCTGGAACAAAGGTCCGATGCTTTTGCTGATGCCGCTTAGCCTCCCCACAGATATAAATCCCTTGTGTGCCTCCGGAGAACCCTGTGTACCTCTTGAAACCATGAAGATTTTTAAGTGTCACAGAGGCTCACAAAGTAGCTCAGTGATACACAGAGTATTTCGCACTTAGTCCTTCAAAGCTTTAGCGTAGAAGGACCGCACTTTTATCCTCCGAAGCTATTGCGTAGGAGGACGCACTTTTATCCTTCGAAGCTTTAGCGTAGGAGGACGCACCCGCACTTACCGCTTATTTGACATTTGACAATTCACTCAATGCTTTAAATCACATCCAGTCGTTTCTTATCGTTAAAAGTGGGGGCTTCAGAAGGACTGATCTTGATGTTTTCTACTGCTAGTTGGCCCGATTTATTGGAAAGGATAAAGCCTATTTCATAGGGTTGAAATTCGGGGAGCAATCCCAGCCAGATCAGGCCGGAGACTTCAAAATCAGCTTCTGAGCTCATGTACACGACTTGACTGTAAGTTGTCTTCTCTCGCACAAACCTTCCTACTTTGTCGGTGAATTCGTCGTATTTCTCTTCTGTATTGGGAGATTCCAAAAGTTCTCCCTCCAGGAAAAGTTGGTTGGTGTTCTCTATGGAGAAGAGCAGGCGTTGATGCTTGCCTTTGGAATGAGGAGATACAAAATAGTATCCGTTTTCCGGACTGATCTCGAAAGATAGAATGGCTTTCCCATTCTCTTGCTGTTCGACATCCAATGTAATCTCAAAATGAAGATCCTTTTCTTGATCTTCCTTCTGTTGCTGTGGTGAAGAGCAGGCAAGTAGGCTTAAAATGGAAACAAATAGGAGGGTAAGGTTTCTTGTCATGGGAGAGTGAAAGTAGAGAAATTTGAGAA
>JAUIGQ010000113.1 GCA_030429925.1 Bacteroidia bacterium
ATTCATTATTAAAAGTTCCTTGGATGTGAGTTGAGGAATCAACCTTAAGCTTAGGAATAAAAATTTGACAAATAGGATCAAACTCCTTGACCAAGATCTCATATTCGAAATCCTGTCTTTCCACTCTACCAATTTTCAGGCTTTCATTTGGCACTTGCTTAATAATGTCTTGCTTAATGAGGTCGGCTAATTGCACCAGCTTGAACTGACCTTTTAAATTTGCTTCTAAGAAAGAGGAGGAAAAGAACACCTGTCTCCCGCTCTCGATAACCTCAGCTTTAAGGTAAACACTATCTGTCTTGTAATTCATATCCTTATCTACATAACGTAGGCTGTCGAAATAAACCTTTCCATCAAGTTCTTCCAACTTACTACCCAATAAGTTGAAATTGGCCTGAAAGGTCAGATTGGTAAGGCTGTCGGTCTGATTGAACAAATTCAGCGAGGCCAGCTTTGCCTTGTCCACTCTCAAATGGAAATCAGACACTAATACAGAGGTATCTGCATTGATCCTTCCTTCGAAATCCATTTTTAGGTTCTGATCCTGAACCTTGAGCTTTCCCTCGAATCTTTTAGAAGAGAATTCTCCATTCAGGTCAATATTATCATACCTGTACTTTTTATAATTAACTGCAGATACTTTACCTACTGCCGCAGCATTGATCTCATCTAGAGTTAGTCCGCTCCCATCTAACTCTAGATTGAAGCTAATTCTTCCCAGGTCTTCATTGGCCAAGAGTGAACCTAGGTCAAACTTATTGGCTGAAAGAGATCCTTTGTAGGAAGTCCTTCCGTCTGCTTGAGTCAAGGAAATATCACTTCCAAAAGGACCAAGACCCGACTTGAACTTACCATAAGCGACAAAATCCGATATAAAACCGGTAAAATTCCCCGTAAAATCCACATCCCCTAATCGGTCTACTTCTTTGGGTATATTAACGGAAACACCTTCTTTAAAAGAGCTGATCGGGAGGTTTCTCAAGCCCTCAGCATTCGTATGAAACTCTTCTGCCTCAAAAAATATAAAGGTTTCATTTATATCCGGAAGTCCTCTGAAATCAAATTCTCCCAGGAGATAAGTGTTCTTGTTCAGATGCAACTCAAAGCTTTTAGAACTTAGATTTCCAACAGTTCCTGCCACCTTTCCATTTAATAGCACCTGATTTGAATTCTCAGTCATTTGAGGAACGAAATAAGCTATATCTGCCAATTCTACCAAGGCATTCTTAAAGTCGGCAGAAATAAAGACTTCTTCTATAAAGTTCTTGTAACTCTTGAAACTATGGGCTGTCAAAATTAGGTCGGCAAATAGCTCTGTTCTGAAAGTCTGGATCTTCAAGGATTGGAAGCTTAATACTTCGGGCTCAATCTTTAGATCTGCGCTAAAGCTGTTTAATTCAAAATCATCATCAGTGATAAAAGAGAGGTTCTTTAGTTGAGCATCAATATAGATACCTTTTATGATTACTTCATTTGCTAGCAGGTTGATCTTATTGAGATCTAGGTGATAGTAATCAGCTCTATCAGAGGTATCTGCCTTATTTTGATCGTGCAGACTAAAACGACCATTGCTTACTTTCAATTGATCAGATCTGAAGGTAAACTTGGTATCTGAACTCTCTTCGTCACTCTTGAAATAGTCAACTAAAAATTGATAGTTAAAGATTGTATCTCCCTTATGCTTGATAAGATTCACATACGGTTTGTCAAGAGCAACACTAATTGACACCTCCTCCTCTTCTAAGGATAATGAATACAAATCAGCACTCAATGATCCGATCAGAGCAAGAGTATCTCCCTCCTGGTCTTCTACCATTAATCCTTCCAGATCAACATACTTCAGCAGCCTTAATTTCACCCTATCAACTGAAATGGTTGTGTTCAGCTCATCACTCAGGTAGGCTGCAGTTCTTTTGGCTAGATACGTTTGAACTGTTTCAAGCTGAAGCATAGTCCAAATACAAATCAGTATTAACCAAAATACCAGAAGTAAACGTAAAGCTATTTCGACCGCTTTCTTAATAGGAGTAATTTTGTAGCTCGTAAAATTCTGCAAAATCTTAGAGAATGAGTGCTGAGCCAGTTATATTGGGAATTGAGTCATCTTGCGATGATACTTCCATTGCAATTTTGAAAGGTCATCAAATTCTTGCAAACGTAGTTGCAAATCAAAAAGTACATGCAGAGTTTGGTGGTGTAGTTCCAGAATTAGCTTCCAGAGCACATCAACAGAATATTGTACCGGCCTTAACTGTAGCTTTAAAAAAGGCCAATATAGATGTATCAGAGTTAGATGCAATAGCATATACGAGAGGACCGGGATTGATGGGATCATTATTGGTGGGAAGTTCCTTTGCAAAAGGACTAAGTATCTCTTTAGATATTCCGCTAATTGAAGTTCACCATATGAAAGCTCATATACTGGCACATATGATCAGCGATAACGCCTCTACTCCCAGCTATCCATTTATCTGTCTGACTGTTAGCGGAGGTCACACACAATTGATCATTGTAAGGAGTGCTCATGATATGGAAGTGATAGGTCAAACCATTGATGATGCAGCAGGTGAAGCTTTTGACAAGGCAGCTAAGATGCTTGGACTTCCCTATCCTGGAGGTCCTTTGATCGACAAGTATGCAAAAGAAGGGGACCCTTCCTCCCATTTGTTCAATGCTGGAAAAGTAGAAGGATACGATTTCAGTTTCAGTGGGTTTAAAACCTCTGTGTTATACTATCTGAAGAAGCAAGTAGAAAAGGACTCTCAATTCATTGAGAAAGAAATGAACAACCTTTGTGCAACCATACAATCTACCATACTGGATGCATTATTCTTAAAGCTAGAGAAGATTGTCAATGAGAGTGGTATCAAAGAAGTGGCTATCGCAGGCGGAGTTTCAGCTAATTCCGGATTGAGGTCTAGGTTAAAGGAAAAAGAGCAGGATGGTTGGACTGTTCATATTCCAAAATTCGAATATTGCACAGACAATGCTGCTATGATAGCGATGGCCGGTCATTATGAGTATTTGGGTAATAAGATCGGGGCTTTGAATGCTGCCCCAAAGGCAAGAATGGAGTGGTGAGGAAGAGGTTGCAGAGGTTGCTAAGTTGATGGATACATTCCTATTTCCTATCTCCTATCTCCTATCTCCTATCTCCCATTTTCTTTTAAGAACTGAACGGTAGCTTCAACCAACTGCTTCGATTCAAAAGGCAGCTCTTTTTCCTTAAAAGGGTGTTTACCATTGAAGACATGATCAGCATTTGGGATGGCTACCAAGTTGGCTTTGGTATTCCAAACCTGCAAAGCATAAGCATGTTCTAGTCCTACCGTAGGATCATTCTCTCCATGAACGATAAGCATAGGAATTGACATTCTCTTACTAGCCCTTTCAACACTTAACTCCTTGCTGTTCTTGATCAGTGATTCAACAAACTGATATTTTACTGGCATCTCTTGCCTTGTCCTGCTGTTGGGAATATACCTCACCCCCTTCTCTTTCCATTCTTCTATCTCTGCTTTAGCCGATAGTCTTTCTTCAAGATCTGCAACAGCAGCCCAGCTGCAAACAGATTTTATTCTTTTATCGGTTGATGCTTTCAATATAGAAATACTTCCACCTCTGCTATGTCCGATCAAATGAACCTTTTTGGTATTGGACACCCTATTTAAGAAACTATCTTTCTGAATATGATCTAATAACCTATCAAGATCCTTCAGTTCCTTCATATAGTTGTTCTCACTAAAGGCAGCCAGATCTGTGAAGTCCTGAGGGTTTTCTAATCCTATTCCGTTGTGAGTGAAATTGAACTTTATAACAACAAAACCCTCTTTCGCAATATTCTCACAGATCATTTGCCAATGTCCCCAATCTTTAAACCCTTTGAAACCATGGCAAAAGATCACTAAAGGCAGTTGTGCATCCTCAGCCGGATAAATTACGTCATATAGTCCAAGCCTGCCTTCCGAACCGACATATTGAACATTGTGTTCTTGCATTATCATATACTGCAATATATAGCTAATTTAGTGTTTCAATGAATATGAAGAAGAGCTTAACCCTTATTCTCCTATTTTGTCTGACAATAGTAGGAAAAGCACAGATCACTGTGCAAACAACCCCTCCTGCCTGGAATAACAACCTTCTTTCTGAATCTACAATACCGGACATTTCTCTCCCTCCGATAGATATTGAAAGGCTTTTGATGGAAGATTCAATTGAAGCCATCAACAAGACTAGTCCTTTCCGTTTTGGTGTTGCTGTTGAAACAGACATTGACCTCAAAGAGAAGGCAGAGGTAACTGTAAATGGAGATATGACCAGGTTCCAATTAACAGTTAGCAGTTCAGGAGCCTATTCATTGAATTTTAATTTTAGCAATTTCCATTTACCGGAAGGTAGTTTACTTTACTTAAGAGGTGTTGGAAACAAAGATGTTTTAGGGGCGTTAAGCAACCACAATAACAAGGCTGATGGGGAGTTTTCTACTCGTCCGATCAAAGGTTCTCAAGTTGAATTCGACCTTTATGTTCCAAGTGAAGCTGTTAGCTCCACAGAGCTTCGAATTAGCAGTGTTGTGCATGCTTACAAAGATGTATTCCATAAGAACCATAAGAACTTCAACAGTTCTGGTAATTGCAACAGAAATATAAATTGTCCTGAAGCGGACCTCTGGCAAGATGTTAAGAGATCCGTTGTATTGATTCTTGCCTCCAACAATACAAGGTTGTGCACAGGCACCTTATTGAACAATGTCAGAGAGGATTCAACTCCCTATATTCTATCTGCTTCTCATTGTAATTTGGCGACGAATTCAATTTTTGTATTCGGATACGAGAATAGTTCATCCAATTGTCAGGTTAATCTAGACGGCAGTCTTTCGAATAGTATTAGTGGTGCATTTAGCAGGTCTAGAAACAGTTATTCCGACTTTCATCTCTTCGAACTTTCTTCAACTCCTCCTCCATCCTACAATGCTTACTATGCAGGCTGGGATGCAAGTGGAAACACACCCTATGAATCAACCACCATACATCATCCAAGTGGGGATATAAAGAAATTTTCTCAAGATCATGACTCTTCCATTACTTCTACCTATGGGCCACCCAGAGTCAATTCTCACTGGCAAGTTGGAAATTGGGAATTGGGCACTACTGAGCAAGGTTCTTCGGGAGCAGCCCAGTTTGATCAGTTCAAAAGAGTGATCGGTCAATTGGAAGGTGGATCTGCAAGCTGCACTGCTACTTTAGAGGATTACTTTGGGAAGCTAGCCCTCTCTTGGGATTATAATCAACTGGCAAACCGTCAATTGCAAAGATGGTTAGATCCCGATACAACCAACACATTAGTTATGGACGGCTTAGACCCTCTATCCAAGAGTAACAATCAAGATGTGGAGCTCACCTATCTTAGTCACCTTCCCTCATTCAATTGCTCAAACGCTATACAACCTGTGGTTCATTTTATGAATGTTGGAAACGATAGTCTAACATCCGTACAAATACATTATGGAACGAATGGACTATATAACTCTTCTCAAACTTGGACAGGTGTGATCTATTCAGATAAGATGGCTTCCAAGCAATTGCCTTCCATTAACCTATCAGCTTCCGACACTGTGTTCAATGTTCGTTTGACCATCAACCCTCAGGACCAGGATACTTCAAACAATTCAATTGTAAAGAAAATAGGTGTGAACACCTCACCTGTCTTTGCTCCTTTTAAGATTAATACTGATGAGTATGGTAATGAGACAAGCTGGGACATAAGAGACAGTTTAGGTAGAGTGATACACAAAGGAGGACCCTATGTATTGGCTCCAGACACTAGTGGAAAGAATTACTTGGATACGCTTTGTTTGTTCAAGGGCTGTTTTGATTTCACCATATATGATGGCTATGGGGATGGTTTTAACAGTATGTTCAATGGAAATGGATATGTTGTGATAAAAGGTCAAACAGGAGATACGATCTTGTATGAGGCAAACTTTACCGGTTCTCAAAAAACAATTCGCTTTTGTGTGAATGACACTTCAACCTTTCTTTTAGAGAATGATCTAGTGGATCAATTTCAACTTTTCCCAAATCCGGTTAGAAAAGGTGAATCCATCCAATTGAAAAGCCAAAGAGCTGATCTCTACCTTAGGTTAATTGATATGAATGGAAGAGAGATAGCAAGAGTGAGAGGAAATTCAATTGAAGTTCCTGTTCAAGTGAAGACAGGCATTTACATTCTGCAAATAGAAGACCGCAAGGAGATAATTGGGAGAGAAAAGGTGATCGTTAGGTGATCTATTTAAAATCCCTGCTTTTGTACATTTTGTTGGTCGACTTGACCTTCATGCCTTTCTGATTGCCTGCGCAAGAGGTAAATAAGAATGCTCCCAAGAAAAGAGCAATAATCAAAGTACTTGTTGTTTTTGATCTCATATAACAAGCCTACGAAAAAATAGGGATAGAGTTACTTACCCCAAACGTGCTTGTTCTTATGCTTCACATTTCCCATCCCCGGCTTAGAGTGCACGCGAGTTGCGCGACGTTTATCGCTGCTGCATGCATACATTGCGCCTAATGAATATATGAAGGCTAACAGACTAATTAATCCAATGAACTTCTTTACAGTTTTCATATTATTTCAAACGATATGGCAAGTTATAATTAAATATTCTAACACCTGGGTCACAAGTGCCAATTTTTCTCAATGGCTGATAATTCAATGATACACGAATAGTGCCTTTTCCGCTGGTGTTTTCATCTGTAGTTCTCCATCGGGTATTCAAGCCAAAGAAAATTCCATCGGGGTCTTTGTCCGTAAAGGTCAACTCCAACTCCTGAGTTTGGTAATCTCTATAACAAACGATATAGTCGTCATAATTGGAGTTAATGATACCGGTAACTTCAGAGCTACCTAAGTAGAACTGTATTGTTGCATTATAAGTGATAGGGTTAAACCCGGAACTAAATCTATTAATGATCAATGAATCGAGGATTATTGGGGAATTCCCACCTTCACCATCTGTATCATATATCTCAGCAGTATCTGCGGCAATAGTGTCGCCCACTCTGGTGAAGATCATCTTCATCCTGTTTACTTCAGTATGACCTCTGTCGATCTCGGGGAAATCTTCTTTTTCATCTTCCTCTTCTTTGCATGACTGAAGACAAATTGAAAAACCCGCCAAAAG
This sequence comes from Bacteroidia bacterium, assembly GCA_030429925.1. Lineage (GTDB taxonomy): Bacteria > Bacteroidota > Bacteroidia > Flavobacteriales_E > Vicingaceae > UBA1494. The sequence continues at coordinate 7,184 of JAUIGQ010000113.1, forward strand.
GAAACTAAATATGATATACTTAAAGTACTTATTCATTTAAAACAAAGTTAACAAGAAGGACAGAAACCTGTTCTATCCTTCTTGTTCAAAGCTATCTTACTGAATGTTAAGAGGAAAGTCTACTTCTACATCCGTATCACCTTTACCACAGCTTCCATCTTTAACGCCAGGTTGATGCTTTAATGTCAATTTCAAAGTAGTGTTTGAAGCGGCCGCCGCCCTCCATTTGCTGTTTAGCCCTACCTCATAGGTACCATCAGAGTCGGTTCTTTCGATACTGATAGCCATCATATCTGCAGGTTCATAACAAACCAGATGCTCATCGTCCTCTTCTTCGATCTCTAATGTAATATCCTCTATATCATTTGGGTCTGACTCATCTAAAAATCGAGTACTTACCAAATAGGTCTGATTTGCATTGATAGTAATAGTTTCAACTGTTGGGGCATTTCCACCTTGTCCGTCAGGATCACTAAACTCTACAGTATCTATAACACTATTGGTTGCAGAATCCGTGAAGATCAGCTGAACCGTAGTGATCAATTCAGTTTCAACCGGAGTGATCGGTGTTTCTGTAGTTGTTTGTGAGATGGTATCATCATCATCATCCTTACAAGCAAATAAGAAACCAGCTGCTAGAGCTATAAATAGTATTTTCTTCATTGAATTTTTCATCTTAATGTGTTTTAAAATTTAATTTCTAAAGAGAGTCTGATATCTCTTCCCATTTCATCTGCATAAAATCTGAAGCGATTCAAATAATCCCTATAGGTAGTATTTAATATGTTATTAACTCTCAAGCCAAAATTTGCATTTAGCTTGTTACCGACCTCTATCTTTTTATTAATACCGGCTGCCAAGAGGCCATAAGCATCCGGTGGTGCAAGTATTTCTACTTCTTCGTCGTATCTATTCTGCTTTGCAACATATAGATAGGAAACATAAAAATCCAGCTTCATTCTTTGCCATTTATAATCGATCATATGCTCAATCCTATTGGAAGGCATATTAACAAGGTAGTTGCTACCTTGATTAGCTAAGAGAAAGCTGCCTTTCTGACTGAGTTTTAGCTCTTCCAGGATCATATAAGTCCATGAAAGATCCACACCTCTTAGAAATGCATCTGTATTCTTCCA
>JAUIGQ010000003.1 GCA_030429925.1 Bacteroidia bacterium
ATTGTCTTTATCACTCTGCTAGTTCACTAGCACGAGTTATGAGTAAGAAAGCCGATGAGCATTTTGCCGTTACCGGATTATCCTCATCTTATGCCCTAGTCTTGATGTCTGTAAATGACACAAAAGGAATATCCACCGGAGAAATTGCTGAAGAGGTTCAATTGACGCCCAGCACAGTAACAAGATTTTTAGACAAGATGGAATTCAAAGGGCTGATTAGCAGAGAACAATGTGGCAGAAACACATACGTAAAGATTACTGATCAGGGAAAAGCCTTGATCCCAAAAGTAAAAAAAGCATGGAAAGAACTTTATGCAGACTACACTCAATTAATTGGCGAGAAAGAGACAGCTGAGTTGACTTCTTGCATTAATACTGCGATGAAAAAATTAGATTGATATTTTTTTAATTTGCAATGTTGTATGTACAAGCATTAATTTAATATTAAGTCAAGGTAAAAATTAAAATACGTCCAAAAGGACCTTCTATATAAATCAAATTTCAATTAACTAATTAAACTATTATCATGAGCAAAGTACTTATAACAGGCGCCAACGGAGGATTTGGAGCCCTAACAGTTAAAACATTAATCAATAATGGACATCATGTGGCTGCTGCTATGCGAGATCCGGAAGGAAGAAACAAAGCAGCTGCATCAGAACTAAGCTCCCTTGGGGCTAAAATCGTTGAGATAGATGTAACCAATGATCAAAGTGTGCATTCAGGAGTTCAAGACGCTATCCAACAGCTTGGTGGTCTTGAAGTTTTGGTGAACAATGCAGGAGTTGGGGTTATTGGATTACAAGAACTATTCTCCATAGATGATTTCAAAAAAGTCTATGAGGTAAACGTCTTTGGTGTTCAAAGAGTCATTAAAGCTGCACTTCCTTATATGAAGAAGCAAGGTTCCGGACTCTTGATCACTATTTCAAGCCTACTGGGAAGAATGAATATGCCATTCTACGGACCATATAATTCTACAAAATGGGCAGTTGAGTCGATCGCTGAAAGCTATAGAATGGAATTATCCGGACTGGGCATAGATTCAGTGGTTGTTGAACCAGGCGGATTTGCAACAACTTTCTTTGGAAATCTTGTACATCCATCCGACAAAAGTGAAGAACCATCTTATGGCGAACTAGCAAATGGCCCGCAACATTTGGCAGAAAACTTTGGAGCAGCCTTGGAGCAAAATACAGAGCAAAATCCTCAGATGGTTGCTGATGCTGTTGCAAAACTAGTTGACACAAACGCAGGTGAAAGGCCATTCAGAACCATTGTTGATAAAATGGGAATGGGTGCTCCACTTCAGCCTTACAATGAGATGATCGATCAAATAACAGAGGGCATCTTCACCAACTTCGGAATGGAAGGAATGTTAAAACTAAATTCTAAAGTTGAAGCTTAAAATCTAACTTCTGAATCTAAAACTAAAGGCTCGGCAATAATTGGATTGTCGGGCTTTTATTTTCATTTTTAACTTCTCTAATTACAACATAAGAATGTACACTAAACGTAACTACGGCTTTTGGATGACCCTATGGTGGTCTAAGAAACCCTTGATCCTTGGAATTCTTTATTCCTACGCTATCTACTTACTCATCTATTTCACTGATTTTGAGATCATGATCCCATGGCAGCCTATTAGTGTGATTGGTATTGCCGTTGCCTTCTATTTGGGTTTTAAGAACAACTCATCTTACGATAGAACTTGGGAAGCGAGAAAGATCTGGGGAGCAATCGTTAATGATAGTAGATCTTATGCCGCTGCTGTCATTTCTTTTGTTAGAGGACCAAAACAAGATGAATATAGAAGAGAGCTAATCTATAGACATATTGCATGGATGACTGCCTTGCGCTACCAATTGCGACTGAGCAGAGAATGGGAGCACACAGACCTTAGGGTAAACGGAAAGTTTGTGGCTACTGTCTGCGAAGACTTCTTCGATGAATTGGATTCCAAACTGGAAAAACTGATCTCAAAAGAAGAATTGAAGGAAATGCAAGGGAAGACTAACTATGCAACTCAACTATTAAGAAAGCAAGCGGAAAGAATGGAAGACTTAAAGGATGAAGATTATTATGATGACTTCCGACATATGGAGCTGCATCAGTTGATGGTGAGGCATTACGACAACCAAGGTAAATCTGAGAGGATCAAGAACTTCCCCTTTCCCAGGCAGTATGCATCCACTGCCCTTTGGTTAACCATTGTCTTTGCAGCCTTGATGCCATTTGGACTTTTAGATATTTTCGACAGAGTAGAACAACCTCTTCTTTATTGGTCGGCACCATTTATCAATGGATTATTGATCTGGGTATTCTTCTTAATGGAGAAAATTGGTGATTATTCAGAGAATCCTTTCGAAGGAACCTACAATGATGTACCCATCACTTCAATTTCAATTGGAATTGAGATAGATCTGAGAGAGATGCTGAACGAACCTAAAGAGCTGATTCCAGCACCATTGCAGCCGGAAAATGGATTCTTATTGTAAATGTCAAAGGTCAGATGTCAAAGGTCAGTTATACATTACCAAAGTTTGATATTTGACGTTTGACATCTCACATTTTATTAACCTCCGATCGACTTTACTTTGGCAGCGATCTTTTGATCCAGTTCTTCACTTACTGGCCAAAGCGGTAAACGGAGATGATCTTCACAGATACCCATTGCTTTCAGGGCTGATTTGATCCCTCCAGGGTTCCCCTCTGAGAAAAGTAGTCCAATAAACTCCAGCAGCAGATAATGCAGCTTTCTTGCTTTCTCAAGATCACCATCTCTAGTAGCTCTTACCATTTCAGCAAACTGTCCGGGATAGGCATTGGCCACAACAGAGATCACCCCTACTCCTCCGCAGGCAATAATTGGAAGAGTCAAAGCGTCCTCCCCTGAGATCATCATGAAGTCAGCAGGCTTTTTCTCTATGATCTCCATCACTTGGTCCATATTGGCAGATGCCTCTTTTATCGCTATGATCTTATCAAAGTCTCTTGCCAATCTCAATGTGGTGTCTGCTGTCAAATTAGAAGCCGTTCTACCCGGCACATTATACAAGATAATCGGTAATGGAGATGCTTCAGCCAATACCTTAAAGTGCTGATAGATTCCTTCTTGAGTGGGTTTATTATAATAAGGACTAGCAGAAAGAATAGCAGATACGCCATTCAAGTCGGCCGATTTGATCTGTTCAAGCACCAAAGAGGTATTGTTTCCCCCAATACCCAAAACAATTGGGAGTCTTCCCGCATTAACATCCTTGACCTTTTGGAGTACGTCCTTTTTCTCTTGAGTATTCAAAGTGGCTGACTCTCCTGTAGTTCCTTGAACCACAAGGTAATCCGCACCTTGATCTATCAAGTGATTGGTAAGTTTCTCCAAGCCTGGATAATCTACATTTCCATTGGAATCAAATGGAGTGACCATTGCAACTCCAACTCCTTCAAGTGATTTCATATTCATTTATTATTTCTGTTGATCATATTCAAATAATGCTTGCATTGCTCTTGCAGTGCAGCTATTGTATTTTCTTCTGTTCCTAAGAGTAGATCGCAAACTTCAGCTTGATAAGACCTATCGTTTCCCACTTTAAAATGGGATTTAGACATGGAAGATATCCACTTCAAAGGAAAACTTCCTTCTAAATTGAAGTCGATGAGAAGGTCAAAATCCTCATTCATTAGCTTCTTCAATCTATTGCTATTAGGAATTTTCATCCAGTTCAGCTCCCCTTTCGAAAAATAGAAGTAGTTAAGCTCTTCTTTGGGAATATTCTCTTCTTCCTTGATCTTTTTAGGAATAAAGGATAATGTGCTCGTCTTTATGCCCTCTTCCTTGAGAAAACGCGCAAAATCACGAATTTCTTTCTCCCTTCCCCCATCTTTGTGGATATAGAGGATCAAAGCACTCTTGGCAGAGCTCAAATTATGAACCTGCACTTTGCGCTTTCTTTTGGATGCCTTTCTCTTCAATAAGAAATCTTGAATTCCTCCCAACATCCGATCCTATTTGATAACTAATTTTTGCACGATGCTCTTCCCCATTTGCTGATTCAGTTTCTCAATCAATTTAGATTTTGCAAAATTAAGCTCTTGTTTCAAGGGGGCCGAATCTAGCTCGACATATAAATTACCTTCTTTGAAATAAATATTCTTGGTGTGCTTGCTGATCATTGGTCCAACAACATCTTCCCAGCACTTCAACAACTTTACTTCATCTAGCTTGCTACCTAGTCCATATGACCGCAACATCTTGTCGATCAATTCTCTTAGTGGTGACTCATCAGACAATTTCTACCTCCCCTTTATTTACAGAAAATGCTTTGTATTCAGTTTTAAGTTGGTCAAAAAGCTTTGGCAATCGATCTAAATGAGTATCGCTTATAAATACTTGTCCGAACCAATCTCTTCTTACGATCTCCATCAAACGGGAGACTCTGTTTTCATCCAACTTATCATATATATCATCCAACAAGAGAATTGGAGGAATCTGTTTTTCTTCCTTCAGAAACTCCGCTTGGGCCAGTTTCAAAGCCAATAGAAAGGTCTTCTGCTGACCTTGTGAACCAAACTTCTTCAAAGGCATTCCTTCAATATTGAATTGAAGATCATCCTTGTGTACACCAACCGTAGAATAGGTCATTCTGCGATCCTTCTCTCTTTTCTCTTTCAGGATATTGGAAAAATTACCTTCATCCAATTGACTTTGATAAAGCAGTTCTACCTTCTCCTTTTGTTGGCTAATGAATTCATAGTTCTTTTGAAAGAGAGGCAGAAACTTCTCAATGAACTCCCTTCTTGCTTCATGTATAGGGGTTCCATGTTTGATCAAATGCTCGTCCCAAAGTTCAAGACTTGCCTCATCAAACCTTCTTGTTTCCATAAACTTCTTTAACAACCTATTCCTCTGCGACAATGCTCGATTATACAGGATAAGTTCATTCAAGTACTTTCGATCATATTGCGAAATGATCAAGTCTAAAAATCTGCGACGGATATCACTGCCTTCATTGATCAGATCTGAATCAGATGGAGAGATCATCACAAGTGGAACAAGTCCGATATGCTCGGCCAACTTCTCATATTGCTTTTTATTCCTTTTGAATTGCTTCTTCTGCCCCTTCTTTAATCCGCAATAGATCTTCTCCATCTCACCTTTTTTCTCAAACTCTCCCTCAACTACAAAAAAACCTTGATCGTACTTGATCAATTGAGAGTCTGAGGGATTGAAAAAACTTTTGCAAAAAGCCAAGTAGAAGATGGCATCCAGGAGGTTTGTCTTACCACCACCATTTGGTCCTAAAAAACAATTGATCTGAGAAGAGAGCTCAAGCTTGGCTTCTTCGTAATTCTTGAAGTTTAAAACAGATAATTTTTTAAGATACATGGGAGGACAAAAGTAAGTAAAGGCGGGCATTGAACATATTGCAACAATAAATTGGACACTGCTAAAAAAACCTTATTTTTGCCCACTTCAAAAATTGCTCAAAATGTCCAAGAAAACAGACCAAAGAGACGAGGTGATCGTCGATGTTGAAGAGGTTTACAGTAAAACGGAAACCTTTATTGAGGAAAATAAGAATGTATTAACCATTGTAGTTGCAGCCATTGCAATTGTAGTTGGTGGATATTTTGCTTACCAGTCTTTCTATCTTAAACCTTTGCAGATCGAAGCTCAAGAAGAGATGTTCATGGCAGAGAAATACTTTGGGGCAGACTCTATGAACCTTGCAATCTATGGGGATGGAGTTTATCCTGGATTTTTAGAGATATCAGATGAATACAGCGGCACCAAGGCGGGAAATCTAGCCAATTACTATTTGGGGATTGCCTATTTGAGAACCGGTCAGTATGAAGCAGCCATTGATGCACTTGAGGACTTTAACTCTGAAGACGTAATGGTTGGAAGTGTAGCTTTGGGAGCAGCAGGAGATGCTTATATGGAGTTAGGCGATTACAATAAGGCAGCCTCTTACTATCAAAAAGCAGCTAACAGAAAGAAGAACAATTTTACCACTCCTGTTTATTTGATGAAAGCAGCAAGAACATATGAGCTATTAGGCGAGTATGCAAATGCAATTGAACTTTACAATCAGATCAAGCAAGACTACAAGACTTCTCCTCAGGCAGTTGAGATTGATAAATACATTGCCAGAGCTGAGTCATACGTTCAGTAATCATGGCAACCGCCAATCAAAATCTTTCCGATCACGATCCAAACAAAGTCCCTTCTGCTGAAGGAATGAAGATCTGCATTGTCGTTGCGGAATGGAATGCAGAGATCACAGAAAACCTTAAAAAAGGCGCCAGCGAAACCCTCCTGAAATATGGGATGCAGGAAAGTGACCTTTTGATCCAATATGTTCCGGGGAGTTTTGAACTGCCAACTGCAGCGCAGTTTGCTTTAGAATCCAACCAACAACTTGACGCAGTTATTTGCTTGGGTTGCGTGATCCAAGGAGAAACCAAGCATTTTGATTTTGTTTGTCAGGCCGTTTCTCAAGGAGTAAAGGATGTCTCTTTAAAATACAATAAGCCGGTGATCTTTGGGGTATTGACAGATAACACCATTGAACAAAGTCGCGCCAGATCGGGAGGAGCACTGGGCAATAAAGGAGATGAAGCTGCTGTCAGCGCTATTAAGATGGTAGCATTGAAGAGGAGGCTGGAAGCTAGAAGCTAGAGGCTAGAGACCGGATATTAGGTGTTTCTTTCTTCTTTCTTGTCAAACTTTCGTCTTCACTTTTTCCCAATCCTTAACTTGCCAAATGGTAGTGACAGTGCTAAAGTGAGTTCCATCCTTTCCTTTCAGCTCAATTGTACAATTGATGTCAGCTATGCCTTCTTTTTCAAGAGGATCCAGAACTTTATCTCTCAGCACTTCTTCACTCATTCCAAAGCTTGCAATGGCATCCATCTTTGCCTGATAGTGATATTCTGCCCTGATCTCTTTCATAATGATCCTGTATTTCTTTGCCCCTAATTTGTATAAGAGCCAAAGTCCGCTGGCATATTCTGCAACCGTAGTCTGGGCACAGGCATGAAGACCTTTCAAATGATTGAGGTTGTTTCTCTTGTAAGGCAATAAGATCCGAGCCGATTCCCTATCAATTCTCAAGACCTTTAGTCCGTGAGGTTTATTGAAAGGAATAACCCTGTGGAGGATAAAGTTTAACTTCCAAAGGGAAAACTTTGATTGGGAAGAACTATTGATCAGCTTATTCAAATTCATGCTTCTAAAGTTAGAAAATAAGAATGAGGCTCGGTGAAATTCAAGGACAATAGCAAGAACAATTGAGCAGGATCAACACATTCAAGTACAATTCCTTAGGCACTCCGAACATATAAACTTATTTTTGCAGTTCATAAAAAACAACACATTAATATGTCAGTAGCTAAGAAAGGCGACAAAGTAAAAGTTCATTACACAGGAAAGTTAACAGACGATACTATTTTCGATAGTTCCAGAGAAAGAGAGCCCTTAGAGTTCACTCTTGGGTCAGGTCAAATGATCAAAGGTTTTGATCAGGCGGTTGAAGGAATGAAAGTAGGTGAAAACAAGAAAGTAGAGATACCAAGCACTGAAGCTTATGGAGAAAGAAGTGCGGATGCGATGATCGAAGTTGAAAAAAGTCAACTACCGGCGAATATGGAACCGGCTAAAGGGATGCAGCTAGAAGCTACTAGTCAGGATGGTAGAAGACAAATACTTGTGATCGAAGAGGTAAAAGAAAGCACTGTGATCCTTGATGCTAATCACCCTCTTGCAGGCAAAGAATTGATCTTCGACATTGAATTGGTTGAAGTAGGATAGAAACAGCAAGTTCAAGAATATAGAGCAAGAGCCCTGATAATATTGGGGCTCTTTTTTATTTTATGGAGATATATGATTACTTGGAGTAATCCATTTGACTATTAACCTTCTTTCTTCTGAGAGTCTGTATTCTGACCGTCTGACCTTTTAAACCTCCCTTCCTTCTTGAGTGCATTCACAATGATCCACTCAAGTTGACCATTGGTACTGCGAAATTCGTCGGCTGCCCACTTTTCAACTTGCTGTAATACCTTGGGATCAAGGCGCAATGCAAAAGCTTTTTTCTTGGCCATGGAAACCTATTTTTCTCTCTCCATAAGCACAGTCATAGTGCCTTGGTCGGAAGCAATGGAAATTGCCCTCCACCCTTCTAGAGAAAGGGAATTTATTCTCTCATCAAACTTTGAGAGAGATTCGAAAATTCCCTTTTTTATGATCTTATATCTATCCATACTCTTAATGATTTAAGGTCCCTGTATTGATCACAGGAGAAGCGTCTTTATCGGCGCAAAGTACTGTCATCAGATTACTCACCATGGCAGCTTTCTTATCGTCATCCAGTTCAATAACATTTCGCTTTTTCAATTGATTGAGTGCTTCTTCAACCATCCAAACAGCACCTTCAACGATCTTCATTCTTGCTGCAACAATTGCTGTCGCTTGCTGTCTTCTCAACATAGCTGAAGCAATCTCTGAGGCATATGCCAAGTAACCGATCCTTGCTTCCAAGACCTCAATACCCGCAATCTCCAATCTTTCTGAAACTTCCTTTTCCATATTGTCATTGATCTCTTCCATTCCTGATCTCAAAGTGATCTCCGATTCATCATCATCGAAATTATCATAGGCATACATTCCAGCGAGCTTTCTAACGGCAGCATCTGTTTGCACACGAACGAAGTTCTCGTAGATATCCACTTCAAAGGCAGCTTTATAAGTGTTCTTCACTCTCCAAACTAGGATCACACTAATGTTGATAGGATTACCCAGCTTATCGTTCACCTTCAATCTTTCCGAGTCGAAGTTTCTAGCCCTTAAGGAAATGCTCTTTCTAACAAAAAAAGGATTCACCCAATAAAAACCATGTTGCTTCACAGTTCCTTTATACTCACCAAAGAGAGTTAATACCCGAGAGCCGTTTGGATAAAGAAAGAAAAAGCCAATACATAGAAATAGAGAGAAAATGATGGCTAAGGCAAACCATGGATTCTTGGTAATTACGATTCCTACAATGGATAGTGCCAATAAGATAAGGATCATCATCAGCATCAAATAACCCGACTTGGGTTTTACTTCTTTTTCTTGATTCATGTTTTTCATATTAATATCATTTTGATATCACAATAATACATCTAATTTTTTAATTTTACAAATGAATTGGTCAGCTTTTATAGGGGGTAAAACAGAATGTCCTAAATCCATATTCTCTTAAAAAGCGCAATTTTTGCACAAGGGACGCGGCTTTGAGTGCCATTTTCAGCACTACATTTTCAAAACAGAATGTCCTATTCTATACCATTTAACTCCCATTTAGAGAGGATCCGAGAGCACTACTATACCATCAGCTACCATCTACTCCCATAAAGGATAGAGACTATTTGGAGATATTTTTCTATGTGCAGATAATTGTCTAAAAATATAGTAGGAACGGCAGTAGGAACGGCAGTAGGAACGGCAAAAGAGTAAAAAATTAGGCCGTCATGAAGGGGGATAAGTGCAAAAAATAGGGCAAAAATGTAGCTATTTGCACGTCATAGACCCCCATAGAAACACCTAGTAAAATTTTAACACTTTACCGGATTGCCCGTAATTATTGAAAAAATAAAGAGTAAGCTGAGTGATTAACAAGAAAAAAATTACACGCAGAGACAATTAACTAACACTGTAGATATTATTCACTACTTTTATTTCCTATGTTTTTAAAAAATACCAGAATCTGAGTATTTACTTTGATAAGAATTAATTAGACTTTTACTCCAAATATCTTTAAACTAATATGACAGAAGCAGAAATACTAGAACAACTTGAACTTTTCACGATTAGTGAAGCCTTAGATTTTTCATTGCTTAGTGGAGCTTCCGGTGAACGCTTTGCAGTTGTAAAAACTAGCAGTGGAACTGGAGCGACTGAGCCCCTCCAAGATGTAATGGACGAGTTATGTTCCAAATCGAAAGAAGTTCAACAAAGCATATATGATTCTTTCAACACTACCAGTCAAGTAATGGGTGGTAGACCATGTAAGTAATATGGATCAGGATCAAAAAAATAGTATTCTAAAATTTGCATTTAACTACAAGTGGTTATTACTTTTAGGATACTATTTTTTCTTCGACCTCGGTCAAGAGTTCTGGGAACTTAATAGTGATGAAAGATTAGATTTCTATTTCATCAACCAGTCAGCTTTTTTCTTGATTTTATGTATTTATCTTATTCAGGATGGGAAGCTGATTATGAACAAACTCACTCACTTTTTTTACAAAGGAGCCTTAGTTTACTTCGTTTGGGATCTTCTCGATAATATTGTCAACTCAGGGGCAAGAATTTATCAATCAGAAGCCATGGCTATTTCAGGCATTATCATTCTGATTTTAATTCTAGATCTCTCATGGAGTGTGATCTACAAGAAGACCATCTTGGAATCCTTCTATGAGCTGATCAAATCGTTAATTAAAACTTAATGTGATGGTTGGTAAACTAATCCTTAAAGATCTCTCAAGAAGAAGAGTCAATAAAAACCAAGTAGTTGATCTTCTTTCTTATTGTTTATCTAAGGTCCAAAATGACAATGTAAATATCAATGAAGATCTAACTGAAGATCTAATTCGACTTCGAAGAAAATTCGCGATACTATATCCTAGTTATAATCCTAATAAGGATATTGTTTTACATCAAAGCAAATCAATGGGAGCACTAGTTAAAACTATAGAGATCTTAACTGAAAATTCTCATATTACTGATCGGAAGAAAATTTTGATTGTTATTGAAAATGCGCTAAAGATAGAGGCCAATTCACTTTCAATTGACTCAGATCCTAAGAGGTCACCGGTTAGATTAGTCTATCAAAACCTAACTACGCACCCTTCTTCTGCTGTTCGTCGGATTTCTTAATTGCTAGATCTATTTTCTCTCTTAGCTTTTTTCCATCTATTGAATCAAGCTCTTCAAGAATTATGTTCAAAGCCATCTCTGTTTCACTCTTGAATGATTCAAACTCATCTTTCAATAATGTCCAATGATCTATTGAATTATTGAAAAGATTATCGGCCGTTACTTCTGGTGAAAGAATTATTGGTTCCTTGTCTAGAAGTACCCATAAGGGATTCAAGTCTGGGTAACATTCCACCATCTTTCGAAAATTATCTACGGAAAACGATTCACCTCTGTCTAGAAATCCATTTGAAAGACCGGTATTTAGATAAAAGGATCTTCTCGATATCCCCTTAAGCTCAATATAGGCCTTGATTTTTTCTTTATCTGTCAATTCAATTTAAAATTTAGCACTTAATCTACACTCATGTAGATTATTTACTATATTTGTCACTATCTCTTAGACAAAGATAGAATTAAAAATGATTTATAAAGACGCTGAATTAATTAGAGATATCACTAAGGAATTGAAACTCAATAGTGGTCGAGGATATTCGGTCAATTACATCAATAGAGTTTTGTCTACAGAGGACAAAAGGAAGAACAAAGAGATCGAGCTGATCGCTTCCTTTCTCAATTCTGCAGTAGTCGAATCAAAAGCATTACTAACCAATAAGTTCACAAAGCTTGAATCGGGCAAAAAACATTGGGTACCGGTTAAGCCTGAACTAATCAAATCTGAATAAAATGAGTGATACCAAAAGCAATGAAAATCAATTTGATCTTGAGCATCAATACCAGCTATATTTAAAAAGAGTTGGACTCAAAGAATGCAACATGAGTCCAGTACAGAAAACTGAAACTAAAAGAGCTTTTATCGGAGCTTGTGGTCAGATACTACTTCTGTTAAGAGATGATCTAGCTGTATTAGAAGAGGAACAAGCCTTTCAAACTTTTGAAAACTTAATTAATCAAGCAGGGGAATTTTTCTTGAAAGAAACTGGTCAAGCTAACTAATCCATAGAGTATGCAAAAGTTTTTAGACTTCTTATCCGAAAAAGAACGATCGTGTACTTACACTGATCAACAACTAAATGAAATTGAAGAATTCTTTGAATCACTAATTGATTTTCAGAAGGCTACAATAATGGTCGATGTTGAATCAATTGAAAAATTGGTCAATAAGCTACTGTTAAAGGCCATAAAAGACATCGAAATAGAAATTAAGCCTTAATGCCACATATCTGGAATGACATAGCAGTTGTAACTAAGGACGAGCTTGTTCCAGAGTTTTACAATTCACTTAATTCACTTACCCGGGATATTTCCAGAAAGAAAGACAAGCCATACGGTATCAAGAAAGTTCAATCAGGAGGCAATGGGAGAAAGATGCTCATTGATTATGATACACTTGATGCTGAGATTAGAGATCAGTTGAAGGATCCTAGAAGCTTCGAGCACATTTTAGAAAAGCTATTTGAGTTTGATTCTGAAGCTGTGAGGTTCTACAGCGAGTTCACCTATCCAAATGGGAACTACCTTCATTCAAATACAAAAGAACAGTACATCATCAATGCTTCGGTCCTTGGTGCAATTTGTCAGCTGGAGGAAAAGAGAAGGCAAGAGAGAATTTCCAAAGGCGGATCTGTTCATGGGATCTTAAAAACGCTCCACCAAGATTGCATTTCATTTAACAAGCAGCTGTTTGATCAGCATGAAGTAAAACACAACCTCCCCTCCTCCTATCGTCACTGGAGTACTACTTACAAAAATTTTAAAGAGAAGAGTTACATCTGCCTGATCAAGGATGCTGAAGGCAAGACCTTGCAGAATGCTAGAAAAGTTGATGACAGCCTTCGTAAGCTGCTCAATGATCTATTTGCAACACAACCTCATAAACCAACTGCAGCTGAAGTAGCATGGCAATATGAAGGCTTCTTAAAGAGTCGTATTGAAGTGATCAATCAAGATACCGGTGAAGTATATGATCCGGATGACTTTGTAAAAATCTCTAAGTCTACAATCACTCACTACCTCGCAAGTTGGGAAAGCAAGGTTGGTACCTATGCCAAGAGAAGCGGAAATGCTCAAGTGCTGAAGCAGAAGTTTGTTCCATATCACAGTCTTGAGCCACCTAAATACTCAGGATCATTGATCTCTATCGATGATAGACAGCCACCATTTGAATACGCTCCCGGGAAGAGAGTTTGGTTTTACTTGGCGATAGATCTTGCAAGTGAAGCAATTGTTTGTTGGGTACATGGAAAGACCAAGGAAGGACTTATTCTAGAGTTCTATAAGCAGCTTGTAAGAAACTATCATAAATGGGGTCTTCAGCTTCCACTTGGATTAGAATGTGAGAAGAGTTTGAACTGGAGCTTTAAGGATTCATTCCTTCGAAATGGATCTATGTTCGAGAATGTCCGGATTGAATCAAACAATGCCCGAGGTAAAAGAATTGAGAGATTCTTCAAGGAGATCCGATACAAGTATGAGAAGTCAAGAGAAGGTTGGATTGCTCGTCCCTTTGCTCTGAGTGAAGCTAATCAAGCAGGCCCTAAAGCAATTAAAGAGGAAGAAGCAAAAGCACAAAGATCCAACTATAAGAGCTATGATCAGATTGTTAAAGAGTGTCTTCAGGACATTGTCAAGTGGAACCGGTCGGCACATTCTAAAAAGGAAATATCTCGCTGGGACTACTTCTTAGGAAATCAGAATCCTAAGTTAAAGCCTACCAACTACAAGTCATTCATTAAGGAGTTCAAACAGAAAAGAATGACTAGCTGTAATGCCGGCATCATCAAATTCAACAATCAAGAATGGCTTCTTGGAGACAATGGAGAGATCAAAGTTGGAGCTCCACTGATCGAGCTAATGAAAAAGGTAGAAGGTAGAACATTTGAGGTCTACTATCTAGAGGCTAAGGATGGATCCAATGTGAAGGCATTTATCTATATGCAGGATCGATACATCTGCGAGATCTTACCGAAACCTACCTACTCTCGAGCAGATGCAGAAAGGACTCCAGAATGCGAAATGAATAGGGTTCTAATGTCTTCTTATGTGAGCACGATCCAAGCCTTCCAGAAAGAGAATGCCAAGAGCTTCGATCGCATTGAAGTGATAGACTATACAGAGCATGAAATAAGCAAGACATTCTCCATCGAAGAGATAGAGGAAGTCGAGTACGATGATCCAGAAGAGATAGAATCTTATGAAGAGATCGAGGAGGATCCGGATCCACCTACTGAAGAAAACGAAAACGACTCCAGCTCATGGAGGAATCAATTTAACTACTGATAAACAATCAACTCAACAATGAAATCAAAACTCAGTAAATCACTTAAAAAGAAGGTATTCGCAGCCGTACAAGAACAGCTCGATAAGGGCGTTCTTCCGGAAGAGCTTGCAAATACTCTCGGCATGAATCGAACTAAGTTCGAAAGGCTCAGAATGGAAGAGTTCGATAAGATCCCGGACGGAGATTGGCTAAGGATGGGAGCAACTTTGAATGTCAATGTCCATGATAAAAACTGGAAGGTTGCAAAAACCTTTGTTTATCGCAACATAGATGATGGACTTAGATTCTGTAAAGAGTATTCCAAGTCAATGATGCTTGTTGATGAATGTGGTATCGGAAAAACTTTTTGTGCGAAGCAAGTAATCAAAACCCTAGACAATGCATTCTATCTAGATTGCTCTCAGGGTAAGAATAGATATGAGTTCATCAAAGAGCTTGCAAAGTCACTTGGACTTAACTCAGTAGGTAAGCATCAGGAACTAAAGGACCACATCAAATATTATGTCAGCTACCTAGATAAGCCATTGATCATTTTGGATGAGTTTGGAGATCTTGATTATACCACTATGTTAACAGTCAAGGAGCTCTGGAATAGTCTAGAAGGAAAGTGTGGTTGGTATATCATGGGAGCAGATGGACTCCGGTCAAAAATTGAAAGAGGCATCCGGAATCAAAAGGTTGGCTATGCAGAGCTATTCAGCCGATTTGCGGATGAGTTTCTAACCCTTACTCCCTTGGATCCAAACGAGAAGAAAAAGTTTAGAATCAACCTTTTGGAAGGTGTTGCCAAAGTAAACGGAGAACACCTTTCAGATCAAGAGATAAGAGCTCTTGCAAGGAAGCTTGCCGAGAGGAACAAAACGTTAAGAAACCTACAAACAACGATTGAAATTGGACGATAAATGGGTAAGGCTCTCTCAATTAAGAATGTACTCGAAAAGAAATACAACACTTTCCAATTTGAAGGACAATGGAGGAAGATAATGGGACAACCTGAAAGAAGCGGATTTTGGATTACCTATGGTAAGGAGAAGAATGGGAAAACCTTCTTCAACTTAAAGCTTGCTGAATACTTAAGTCAGTTTGAGAAGGTACTTTATATATCTGCTGAAGAAGGCATGGCCAAGACCTTTCAGAAGTCTATTAAGAGAGCTGACCTTGATCCGGGCTGTAGGGTCAAGTTCGATGAATATATACCACTTGAGGAGATTGAGCACAAGATGAGAATGCGCAATGGGTATAAGATCATCATCATTGATAACACGACAATTTACCAGAAGGAGCTTCTGCAGGGAAAACCGGTTGAGCTTTTGAAGAAATACGGTAGAACAAGGCTAATCATTTGGATCTCGCATGAGGACCGAAAGGAGCCGGATCTAGCTGTTGCTCAAAAGATCAAAAAGCTGGCTTCAGTCATTTTCCGAGTACAAGGAATGACCTGCTTTGTTAGCGGTCGGGTTCCCGGCGGAAAGCTCGCACTTAATATAGAACAATCACAACTCTACCATGGAACAGAGATAATGAATTAACTGACTCAACAATGAAATCAATAACAATCAAAGACAGAAAAAATAGGAGACTCATCTTTCGAGTACTTGGCATCTCTCAAGCAGATTATCAACTGATGCAGATTGACTTTATGCAGAAGTACCTTGAGGAGTATGTCCAAGAGAGATCTCTTATTGCAGATCTGCTTGATTGTGAAGCTTTCAATAAGTGGTTCATTAACCTCTGGAATAGAAGAAACACCACCTTCATTCATAAATACTGCTTGAGATCTCAAGCAGAAAGAGAAGCAAAAGGTAAACCAGTTAGATATAACAAAGAATCACTTCTTGCCCGATATAGAGAATACAACCGGATCCATCACACAATGATCTATCCGGACTCAACTGTATTTGATCAGATCAGCAAGGAGATCTACAAACCTAAATCTAAAGGCAATGGCAAACAGCAGCATTAGAATCATTCAGGGCTTCTGCACTAGACACATGGTCAATATTGAGGAGCTGATCATATCTGAAACAAACCTTCAAAAGGAGCTAAGAAGAAGGCTTATTAGAAAGCTATCTGATAGAGCTAAACTCTCTTTTAGAGAGATCTCATTGATCTTCAGGATCCCTGAAGCAGTAACTAAGCACAACTACTACTGTCCACCGGTACTTACTAACTCTCAATTTCTAATCTCCATCCTTGAGCATAAAAGAAAGATCTTCAGCAAAAGAGGTGCTGATATAACTGCAAAGCTAGTTGCAGGGAAAACAGTTGGAGGATCCGGGCAATTGATCAGTGATCGAGTGCATATCAACAACAAGCTTGATGAGATCAATTTTCAAATCAGAAACCTTAAAAACGGGGAGCCTTATTTCGGGACTGAAGCAGCAGAGAAGCTAGTCAAAGAATTGACATTACCAATGAATGTAACTATATCATAATTATCTACAAACCATGAATGAATTAAACATTGATGCTCTATCAGAGGAGCAATTAAAGGAAGCCTTAGAAAAGAAGAGAAAGGCAAAGAAGGAAACAGAGAAGCAACTGAAGGACCAGTACATGATCGATAAGAATACTTTTCTAAGAGATCATGCAGAAGGATTTCTTGCTGTAAATAGTGAATTAAAGAAGCTAAAGAAGACTGTGATCATTGAGGCATCAAAGCTTTACGATCGCATGTATGAGGTTGCCGGCAAAGAGCCAAAGGATACCAAGAGCTTTACTTTAAAAGATGAGACTGATAACATCAAGCTTATCGTTGAAAAGCAAGAGAGATTCGAGTTTACTGAGGAGGCTGCTGTTCATATCTCTGCCATTAAGGAGATCTTCCGGGACAAGTTTGCCAACCGAAACAAGGCCATGTACAATTTACTTGATAGTCTATTGATCAAAGGCTCTAAAGGAGAGTATGATCCTAAGCTATTAGCTAAAGCAAGAAGGCAAGTTAGAGAACTCGGTGATGATAACCTTATCGAGGAGTTCGATAAGCTGGATGAATGTCAGAAAGTAGTCGGCACTTCTTCCTACTGCAGACTTTATGTAAAAAATGAGAACGGCAGATGGGAAGATGTTTCATTGAATTTTAGTTCGTTGTAGTAAATAGATGAGAGGTGAAATCAATGATTGCAAGCGATCATAAACAATACTGGATAACAAAAGCAAGTGCTTCCAGATTGGAAAGTAACCCTAACGGGAAGGTTACACCCGGTTAATAATAACCAAGACTTTGGCAAGAGACTGAAAGGAACTCTACCTGACTTCTGAAGAGCGCACTTTGTGAGAAATGGATGCATGCAGGTTCGAATCCTGCCTTCAGAACAAATATTGACAGAGATTATGAATAGAATTTTTGCTAAGCTAAACTCCTCAGAGAAAGCAATAGCCTTTTGTAGAAGAGAAGATGCTCACCTTGTAATGACTAAACTGAATGATAAATATGGAGGCAGTTGGGTAGTTGTTGATCAACTTAAATACAATGAGGGGATCAAGTTCGATGATAACCTAATTTACAAAGGGTATCATGGAAAAGATGAGAGATATGTCAATGAAGTAATAAATGTCTTTTAACTATGGAATTCTACTTTGCAAAACTTGGTCAGACAGATTATGTATCTAAAAATAATCTTGAGAAGCAATGGAAAGATCATTGCTTCAAGATAGATGGCACTCTATTGAGGGGAACATTCGCCAGAGATCATTTCATTCAGCAACTTCAGGCAGAACATGATTGGCTTCAAATCAAGAATCGTAGATGCAGAGAATATGACTTTAGGAAAGACAAAGATTATCACAACGAAGACACCATGTATGTTGGATTGACTGGTGTTGGACTATTCACAATTTACAAAGTAAATCAGATAAAAGCATGAACTTAGGCAAGCATCAAATACACAACAAGGACGGTAAGATCATGACTAACTCCGGAGTGCTCCTTTCGCTTCTGGATCCAAAGGAAGAAGATCTTAGAATTGAAGACATTGCTATTGGACTTGCTCGTCATGCAAGATTCGCAGGGCAGAATCGTTTTATATATACTGTTGCACAGCATAGCATTGCAGTGGCTTCAGAGCTGCATTTGTTGTATGGTAATCCAACACTTTCTCTTCAGGGTTTACTTCATGATGCTTCTGAGGCATTTTTAGGCGATATCCCGGGTCCGGTTAAACACGTGCTGCCTGATTACAAAGACCTTGAAGAAAAGGTTCAGCGTGCCATATTTAAGCGTTTTGGCCTATCTTATCCAATGGATCCAAGAGTCAAAGAGATCGATAAGAAGAGATTGGATGAAGAATGGCAATACACCGTTCTTCAAGATGGCAGAACCCTTGGAATTGTAGATTATGAATCACTGAATGAAAAGGAGCAAGTAGATTTATTTATCAGCTGGTACTCAAGACTCAAATACCTTATTAATCCTAACTAATGTATCCTAAGATTGATCATAAGGACCGGAAGCGTCTTTTCGCAATTCTTGGAAAGCTCGGCTTAAAAGAAGATCGGGCTTCTATCATTGAGGACCATACTCAAGGGAGGACCGGTAGTGTTGCCGAGCTCTATGATCATGAGGCTAATAGTTTGATTTCATTTCTACAGTCCACTGTTAAGGATTCAGCTGATAAGCAAAGAAAAAAGATCATCTATTATTTTAGAGCCATGGGCTGGGAAACAGAAGATGGAGCTGCTGATATGAAAAGAATCAATGAATTCTGTATTGAAAAGGGATATCTAAATAAGCCTCTAAACTCATACACTAAAGCAGAACTTCCTAAACTGGTGAGTCAGGTCCATTTAATCTATAAAAAGCATTTAGAAAAGGTACAATGAGCTTCAATTTGCCTAAATATAATATTGATCATTATGAGTTTACAATCACTTGGCAGACTGGAAGCCTTCTATCTGTTTTGATCAAAGATCGATTGGATAAAAAGGATGAAGCAGATCTTAACCAAAGGATCCAGCTGAGCATTGAGGCTTCCATCTACAATCATATCATCTCAAAGCTGAATACCAAGAATGCGACTGATAAGGTAAAGATCAAACTTACCTATCATGAAGCGATCGCTCTCTATAGACTTTGCCAGTCCTCCTCTATTTATATGCCAGACTACTTAAGCAGAATTGAGCTTGAGAAGATAGCCGGCGAAATTGATCAGAAGCTATGATCACAAAGATCTTTGAATATACACATCCACTATTGGAGTCCGGAAACCTTCGTTTTCAGTTTGATGAAAGGAATCAGCTTTGTGGATTTCAAGTGAACGCTGATCTGTCTGAAGATCTACTCGAAAAGATGATCACTCACCTGCCAATCAAAACCTCCAACCTTCAGTACTGGAAGGATAGACCAAGCGGAAAGCTTACTGAGATCAATGTGGATGTTTCATTTGAAGATTTCTATGAGAAGTACAAGAGATATGGAGGAGAGAAGAGAAATAAGCTGAGAGCAGAGAGAGCATGGAATCGATTAAGTCGATTGGATAAGATCAGAGCATTCAATTATATTAATTCATACATCTCTGGGTTGAAAACCGGAACAAGCCCAAAGTATCCGGATACATACCTCAGAGATCAAGTCTGGAACGATTAGATCAAATAGCATGGCCAAACAATCCTACTGCCCAATTCCAAGAATGAAGGACCATTTAACTCAAAGAAGAAACTGGTATATCAGGAAAAGATTCAATGAGCTTTATGAAAAGGAAGGTGTTAGAATGGATAAAGCTCTTGAGCAATTGTCGCTAGACGAATTCTTCCTCTCAATTGAAACCATTGAGCAAATCATAAAGTATCAAGGCAGGTATAAGAACGATTTCAAGTTTCAGCTCCTTTAAAATGGAAGTTTATCAATGATTTTAAAATATTGTAAAGTTTTCCCTAGACTCCTCCCAAAAGGAGTGAATTGAACTCCCAATTTCATACCCTCTCGAATAATTGTTCTTGTTTTAATATCAATAACTCGAGAATTCTTCAAAGACTCAACTGCAGGTTCACTATAGTCTTTGTCAATGCCAACTTCCACAACGAATGTGTAAAATTTAGAGTCAAGCTCATCTATATTCTCAAGTGCCATCCTTATGAATGTCTCATATGCATGAGGTTCAATCAGACCTACACCTTTTGCTAAGTATTCAGCATTTTCATTAGACTCAATCTGGTACTTCTCCAACTTTTTGTCTTTCAAGGAAAGTTCTGTCTCTAGTTTTGATTGCGAGGTAAATAATTCGGTTCTCTCTTCTGAAATTTCAATAAATTTTTTACTTACGGCATCTATTGATTCTTGAAGCTTAACTTCTCTCTCTTTCCCTTCATCAATTTGCTTATTTAATCGTTGTATCTCCTCAAGGTTCTCATTAATTTTCTTGCTTCCATCCCTAGCTTGTTGTGTTCTAAATTCTATTTCAGCGATCTCTTCTTCTTTCTCTTTAGCTTGTCTCAGAGACTCATAATAATTCGATATCCTAATCTCATTTGATTTCTTTAATACTTTATCGAATAGGTTCTTTAGGTGTGGAATTGCTATGTAATAGAATAGGGACAAAAAGAGCGGATAAACCAATCCATCAACGTAGTTAAGATAGTTATCATCAAGATAATTTATCCTTTCTACAACTGGCTTATCAATATAAATTAGAACCAAGATTGCTCGCCAGTTTACTACAATCCACGAAACTGCAAATGCCAGTACCAATCTATTCTTGAATCTGGTAGTAATAAAACCGGCAACCTCCTTTGATAAGTCAGTTACTAACTTGAATATTGAGTCTGTATTTGAAGCCATAATTTTTTCGAAGATAATAAAAATCGTATCTTTAGTCCGCTAACACTTTCAGACATACTCAATTATGAATAAAGACAAAGGCCACACCATGGTGTTTATCCTGAGGAAACGACGGATATCACAGTCTGACTGTGTTAGCACACCTAAAGTGTGGCTGACTCTTTAAACTAATTATTATGAAAAAATTAATCTTAACAACAAAGGCCCTTCTATTATCAATTGTGGCCTTCAGTCAAATGTATCTTGGTCAGGGAGACGGGGTATTTGAATTTGAACAAATTGCTCCCGGAGAATTCAAGTATATTCATAGAATTGATCATACAATATATATGTATGATGCAGATCTATCGGATACTGTTTCTTATACAATACCAACTCACCCAAACTCAGAGCCAACAAGAGTTGATTATGCTTCTCGAAATCTAGTTGATAATGATAACGGAATTGAATTCATTATCTCTTATTTTGATTCTACTGGTACTGATCTACTTGCGATTAAAGTATTAGATGATGGAGTTGCTACCATGATTCCAAATTTTGTGACTGCAAATAATGCTCAAGTAATTATTGACAATCTTCAAAACAGCAGTATAATGAGGGTTATATTCTATAATTATGGCATAAATGGATCCCAGCATACTCAACTTTATACATTGCCAGGTAAGGCGCTTTCGATCCGTACTCTTCAGCTGGAGAAGTTCAAATTGTTTCCTAACCCTGCTTCAGATGCAATCAAGGTTCCCGGTATTCCGGGCGATGAAGTGATGATCTTTGACTACAGTGGCCAAATGGTCAAGAAACAGCGAATAAGTACAACAGAAGAGCTAATTCTACTTGGAAATTTAACTAAGGGGAGCTATGTGGTCCGGACAAGTTCCGGAGGAGCATATAAGTTTGTTAAACAATAGAGAAAAGCCCCGAGAGGGGCTTTTTTATTATCTAGTCTCTATATCAAATGAATCGTCCGGTTCTGGAGTAAGATTCTCCTGAGTCGGCTCAACCTCTAATACAAATTCAGCATCAACCTGATCATTTCTCTTATCAGCTGAACGATCAACTGCCATTATCTCGTAGACAATGATATCCTTTAATTTATTATCATAGGTAACATCGTCAATCTCTTGCTTTCTGATCATAGTTGAAAAGCAATCAGGTTTCCATCCTTGAAGTGCTTTATTAATTTCAGCTAAGTATTGCAATGTAGCTAATCCCTCAACTTCAGTGAGTCCCATTTTCTGCTTTTTAAGACTTGCATTATAGCAATGGATCCTTACCTCAAATGTTGCTTCTTGAATTAGCTTAGATTGAGTCTCAAATCGAATTTCTGAGAACTCTATTGCAACAGCCAATCTTGGTAATGCTTCGTTCGGATCCTCAAACTGATTCCTAAACCGGGCAATATAGTTGAGTGGACCATAGGTACTCTTTAGAACCGTGGTATTCATCTTTTCTTTAAGCCTTAGTGCAATGGCTTCAAATAGTTCTGCTTTCATATTGCTTTCTTATATAGAACTGTTAATCTTTTTCTAATTCGCAGGTTGAGTGTTTTACTGTTTCCCATATGCCTTCTTTGAGGCATCACATAGTCTACTCTTCTAGAATGAGCTCTGACTTGTTCTCTGCCTCGAGGAGTTCTTCTAGTATGAGCTCGAACATTTTGAACACCTCTAACTCTCAATCCTTCATTGTGAACTGGAGAATATGGAACAGAGTTTTCTACTCCAGCCTTGTACTTTCCAATCACCTTTCTTCTTACTCCTCTTCTTAACCTTCCGGACTTTGTTAGTATTCCTCTTCCTGCGTCACGTACTTTACGTTTTTTCCATGGTTTGCCCTCCCAAGCTTGATCTCGCCATGTTTTAACAAAGTATCCCTCAGCTTCAATAGAAGCGATTTTAGGTGCCTCTTGATGGATCCTATCGAGCTTCTGCTGAAGCTGCTTCATGGTATGGGTATGCTTCAGTGGCATTAATTACTTATTGCTTGCTCAGCATCTCTTACAACTCTCACAATGAGCTCAACCATATATTGCTCAAATTCTTCCGGAGACATTCCTTCAGCTGAACCTTTGATGTGCTGCACCTCATTGATCAGGTTATTGATTGTGACATTTACGTTCCTAGATTTTGAAACTGTCTCAATGCCGGTGATTGGAGTACTCTTGATGGAGCTTTCATCAGCTCCCATTTTATCCTTTGAAGTTAGCATTCCAACAATTGCATCAATGGAGTTGATCTTGCCTTGAAGTTTAGCTCGATCGGATGGAGTCAACTTTGCAAAATCAGATCCTAATTGTCCTTCATAGAGTCCTTTTCTTGAGTTTAACTTTTGAAGGAAGCTTGCTTGGCCTGCTGCACCCATTGCATTGAACTTGGCCTTAGTTTCATTTTCTTCAAATCGCTTCATCGCTTCTCTTTCAAAGCGGTTTGTGATACCATCCAGTTGACCTCTTTTATAGTGATCAGTATTAAAGAGCTTGTGCAATCCTTGGATGTTATCATCAATCTTCATGATTCCAACTAAGGCAACTTGCTTGAAGAAGTTGGTGAGTGGCTGAATGTTCTCTCCTAGCTTTATAAGAGCTGTATTGGTTTGATTATTCAGTATATCACTTAAGGTCTTTGAGTCATCCAGAGCATTCTTAAAAGCATCATTGAGGTTGTATTTGGTTTGATCAAACTGCTTAAAAGTGTCTAATACACTATCACCAGATGCCTTCAGCTGATCAAGTAAACCTTTGATCCCTTCGGATCCACCAACTGCTTCCTTGAACTTTGCAAAATCCTGATCACTCATCTTCTGCAGTTTTGGAACTACATCTGAAGCGATTCGATCAACAGATCTCATTTTGCCTTCAGCATCAAATAAGGAGACTCCAATCTTTTCAAATCCTTTGATCGTAGATCCTTTGGTCAGATCTTGAAATGCAGTCTTTGTGAGTGTAGCAGCAATGTCTACACTTTTCGCATTCTTAGAGAAGATTGCAAAAAGCTTATTGGCATCGTCAAAGTTTTGATTTGCAGCTGCAGCAGCTCCAGCATATTCAACTTGAACCTTGGCCAGCTGATCAAATGTGGTAATACCTACTTGAACAGTCTTTGCTGAAGACTCTAAGAATCGATCAAGTTGACTAGCATTGAGATTGAATATTCCCATTGATTTAGCTGCACCTTCAATGGAGGTATTGAAATCTGCTTTAGTTGCAGTTGAGAATTTAGAAAGCTTTGCAACAATTCGATCCACCTCAGGACCAAACTTTCCGGTGGCCGATTGAACATCAAAATAAGCTGTTGAAGTTTGAGAAGCATCTCTACCGGTAACAAATGCGCTTGTAATTACCTTCTCTCGAAGCTTTTCAATTTGAGCCTCTGTTTTATCGAGATTTAAGTTCTTCAGCTCTAAAAACTGATTATTGAACTTTGCAGCTGCTTGATCAGCTTTATTCAAGACTGTTATAAGTCCAACAGTTGCAGCTGCAGCGCCTCCAATAGGAGACGCAAGAAGTGATAAGCTCCTATCAAGAAGTGGGATCTCAGATCGAATTGCCTGCAGATCCATTCTGAACTTCTTAGCACCCATATTAGCCCCTCTGAACGGATCCTTCTTCTCAAAGTGATCAACATTCTTTCCAATCTTCTCGAACTTAGTGTCCAAGGATCTAAAGGCAGCACTACTCTTATCTTTGAGTTCGAATAGCCATGTAGTCTTTTCTTGCATTTTTCTTATCTTTACAGTCCAATCACGATTGAGAATGATTGAGGTGGCAAACGCAGTGAGCTAAAAACTCAAGGTAGCATCTACGCCTCAATCATTTTTTATATTCTAAAATCCCTTTTCTCCAATCCTCCATCACAGAGCTTTGTTTAGCTGAGTATATAGATCTCATCTTTACTTCATTTCCCTTTGTTTCAACAACCACCACAACGGCTCTATCTCTAAAATACTTCAGATAGCCAGTCAAGACCCTCTGATTTACTTTTTGTCCTTTACCTGCCTTTATTTGAGTCCATACTTCATCCGGATCTAATATTGCCCTATCAATCTCAGTTCCTTCAAGTCTTCTTGAGTCTAGAAGCTTCTTTTGAACTTTTTTATCAATATGAATCTCTCTCATCTCTTCTGGTCCCTTCAGCACAAATCCAGTTTTATCAGTGTCCGGATTAGCTTTGATCTGAGCTTCAAAATATTCCTTCAGTTCCTCTTTGCTTTTCGCGAAATTGCTTGTTGGGAACTTAGCCGGCCTTTCGTACATCTTAACAACGGATCTCAATCCATAATTTGCAGTTGCTGTTGGCTGCTTAGGAAGTCTTTTGCCCATTGTTTTGATGTATGGGATATCATCTGTAAAAATGAGTCCTTCCTTCCCTACATTTCGTTTAAATAGCTTTGGAACTTTGGCCTTTTGTACTCTTGCAATGGCATCTTTAGATGGAGTTCTTCTTACTTCAGATCCTTCTTGGGTAACTGTGCATCGACATCGGAATCTATTAGGTGGATAAATAGTATTCCAGATATCATCATCTACAGCTGCAGTTAATCCATCCAGTACTGCATGCTCCTCACTTACCCGGTCATCTCCAACTGTTCGATAAGTTAGGTTTGGAGAGAGTTCTTTGTCCTCTTCAAAGTCTTTCCACTTAGAAGCCATTTGAGCAGATCCGATTGCTGTAACATATTCTGCATTTAACCAATCTGTTCGATAAGGACCAAGGATCCTTCTTGCATCTCGTCGAAAGTTTGTCCAAGGTTTAACCTTTCCCTTCTGATCAAGAAGTTGATCACGAACCTCTAAAGCCATAGAGAGCGACTTAGCAGCTGCGAATACATGGATGTTTGCCTTCAGTGAGGAAGTAAGTGCATTCTTAGGACTGGAGTACTCATAATTACCTATCTGATCCTTGATACCAAGATTGAACATCTTGGCAGTCTCTAGATATAGTCTTTCCGGAATCTGGTCCTTTGAGATCTTACCATCGTAGATATCCTTGATTAGCTCATCAGAGAGCCTTGTGTACTCAGGTCGATCTAAAGTGTTGGTGATTTGAAACCCGGGCTCACAAACATGACTTACAAGATGGCCCATTATTGATTTTTGAGCCTCCCAATGGCGATATGTGTCCTCTACTTTCCCTCATCACCTCCTCCACCGGTGCTTGGGCTAGCAGGCTCAACTTTTTTAAGCCCTATAATCCTTGAATTGTACTTTTCTTTGAAGTAGTCCTCTTCAATCTCAAAGTGCTCTAAAAGCCACTGATCGATTTCCATTTGCTCTTTCAAAGAGAGTTCCTTGGTATCATCCCAAATGAATTTGTCTCCCTCTTTGAACTCAGTAAATCCCTTTTTAATCAAGAAGGGTATCAGGTCATCATTGATCACGTAGGAAAGATCTACTCCATCAGCTTCAACTATGTCATCGGCAACATTCAAATGAACTTCAGCTTGAGACTTAGAAGATCCATCATCCATTGTCATGGTTTGACCTAAGATGGCTTTACTGATCTCTGAGTTTGCTCTCTCAATTCTTTTATCATAGACTTGGAAAGCATCCCCTTTCTTGGATTCCAAAATTTCTATATCGGTACCTTGGGCAAAACGTCCCCATGCATTGGATCCCATATCGGCAAGCATGCTGTCAATCTTTGAAGCTTCCTTCTTATCCTTCACAGATGTCTTTGCTATTCTGATTGGCATTCCAAACACTTCAGCAAACTCATCCCAAAAAGCCTTGAGATTACGTTTTGATATAGCGTCTGGAATCAATCTATTTAAAAGCCCAAGATTATCTGGATCACCAACTTCAATAACCCACTCAGATAGCTTTCCTTTTCTATAGGAGAGCCCATCATCATCCCCAAGCTCCACGATCACAATTCCAAACTCCGGGACAACATGAGGTCGTGGTACCTCTTTGATCTCAACAAACTTTCCTTCGATGAGATCACCAAACTGGATGAGTGTAGTTCCCCAGAACTCAGCCTTTAGTGCAAGGTGACAGAACTTCCTAAACCACTTCTTCTGAAGGGCAAGAGTTGCTTCTACATTCTCCTCTCCGTTTTGATCAATCACCTTGAATTTCCTCTGAAGAGTTTGGAGGATCCTATTACGAATTGCTCCAAAGATGTGTGGATCCAAAATGGCATCATGATAGATATAGATCAGATCTGCTCTTCTAGGTTTTTCAAAATCAAGTGCTGCTTCCAGTGCCGATCTCCAAGCAAGAATATCCTTTCTTGATAGATCTCTATTAGATTCAACAAGCTTTACTAAAACAGACTTTAGATCCTTTCTTGACATTCCGGTTGCTTGATTGATCAACCTGCCTGCTTCAAAGTTCTTTCTGATTGAGTTTCCTTCAGGAAGGAATTTGATAAGTGATTCTGATAAATTCATATTAATACCATTTTTGCTTTGGTCCGGAACCGTAATTCAACCCACCTTCATCTTCCTCATCTTCATATTCCGGTAGATTTGGATTAGCCTTTGCATTTGATACATCTACAAGCCATTGAATTGCTGCATTATAGCGATCAGATCTTGTCTTTGGGATATCAGGCATTTCAAGAATTGGGAACAGGTGGTAGATAGCCATATCAACCAAGTACATTAGAATCAAATCATTTCTACTATCTCCCTCCTGGGCAAATAGTGCAACAGTATCAAACCGGTCCCTTAAGTACCCGGCCATCTCTTCCATGGCAGCATTCTCTGCTTTGATTCTTTGCCTTGCAGATGGTGCAAGTTCTTCCATGGTCATCTTGCCAACCTGAAAATCGTAATCTTCTCTTTTTATAAATGCCATACTTTATAGTTTACCAGCGTGCATTGTGTCTTTTTCCTCCAAAGGAAACTTCAACTTCACTTTGCACTCTGTGTTTAGACAAATAGTAAAATGCTCCTTCATCTGCATCTGGAGAATCATCAGGAGCTCCAGATCCTTTCTCAAAGGCTAATAAGTGGTCCTCAGCAATCTTCATATCATTACTATCCTTTTCAATTGCATTGTAATACACTTGACCTCTATGATAGAATGCTGCTATTCTCTCAATTCTTAAGAACTTATCAGGCTTTGATCTTTTGTCCGGAGAGATAGGAATGAAATACCCTCTCTTTACTCCTTCTTCATCAAAGTCATTGATAAAGTCATCTTGAATAAAATTGCCTTCAATGTACCAAGTGATCATATCCTGGATCTCTTCCGGAAGCGACTCATGAAACTCATACAACCAATCAGCTGCAATTGAGATATCACATTGTCTGACAAAGGATTTAAGTAAATGGAACTCCCTCTTCTTTAGTTTCAGCCCCCAAACTTTGATTGCTTTGTGGTCGGAGGTGGCCCGGTAAGACAAGTCTCCATAACCGACGATTGCGTCGTACTCTCCCCAGCTTTCTACAGGCATAGCCTTGTACTGGATCCATTCTTTAAGGAATACATTTCCGTCTTCAACCGGCTCCAACCAATATTCGCACATCCACACTCTCCATGTGGTGTTTTTCTTCTTCTCGTTCCAATACTCTTCACTATATCTTTCAGGCCAAGTTGGAATGCCATCTTTATCAAATGGTTTTACCTCAATTATCTGAGTTGTCTCAATTTGACCTATTCGATCCAGAAGACCATCAAGGATCCCATCCTTTACCTTTCTGTTTTGAGCATAAACACACCTTTGTCTTCCCTTGTGCATTGCTTCCTTGAAGCCGGCAAGAATGTTATGCACTGCCTCTTTTACCAATACCTTGTTCTTGGCCTTCTTTACATTCTCGAAGTCATCAAAGCAGATGTAATCAGGTCTCCATGATTGGTTTCTAAGTCCCGATGGATCCTGAAGGATAGACATGGCCATAAATAGTACTCCATCCTTAGTCTTGAATTCTCCATCTGCCCAGTTCCCATAATTAAACTTCTTACCAAAGTCTTGAATGATCCTTTGATTGTACTGAAGCTCTGCTTGGATATCTCCTAATAGCCTTCTAGTCTTTGCTTCATTGAAGCCCATTAAAAGCATGAAGTGGATCTCATCCTGAAGCATCATCCAAAGTGGAATGCCTACATCTGCATGAGTTGATTTAGCAGCACCTCGATGCCAGTTTAGAAAAAGATCGATCTCCTGATTATTCTTGACTGCTTCAGCTGCTTCAATATGATAGGTAGCGCATTTCGTCTTACCATCATCACAATAATGAGGAAAGTAGTATTCAAAGAACTTCTGGTAATTATTCAGCAGTCTTTTTTTCCTTCTCTCCTTTTCAGCTTTTGATTCACTTAAGGATTCAGGTGTTGATTGCTGAACCTGATCACAATGCCTTTCCCAATCCCTTAATAGCTTCTCCTTATTGTTCATTTGCCTTGAATTGAATAAAGTCGTTCTGGCTAAGATTGTTGGGCTTTAATAACTTTGGATAATGCTTTCCTAAAAACTCATTGTACTCTTTGAAAATCTCAATGTAAACCTGAAGAGTGTGTTTGTTTTCAAGTTTAGCAATTGAGTTAGTGATCTTGATAATTGTATCAGATTCCGACGCAGTTAGGCTTCGCTTTTCATCTCTTGCAGCTTCTTGGATATCTGCAATGTTGCCATATAGGTTTGAGATCACCTCTGGCTTGATCGATTCATTTGCTGCTTTAATTACTCCCCATTTATTATCCTTCACCCACTTGCCGATCGTTTTCTCTGTTACTGAGATGGTCTTAGAAATGTGCTTGTTAGTATAGCCGCTTAAATAAAGACTCTTAGCAACTTTTTTCTTTTGATCATTATTCATATAAGCAAATGTCAATAGAATGTGATTTATCCCCTAAATGGGTTTTACGTGGTTAACGAATTTCCTAACGTGGTTAACGCTGAGCCTGACGTGGTAAAACCCAAATTGTAAAGCCGAGAATGACTATTCAAATTTGCTACGTGAGCAAGGAGAAAAATTCATTCTTTCAGGTCGTAAATGAAGCTAAGGGAAAAGCTACAGTTCTCATCGATGGTGCAATTGGACCATATGGTGGAAATAGCAACCGCAAAATATCAAGCCAGATAAGGGAGCTTTCAAAGAACAACAAGGAGATCACCTTTTTAATTAATTCAAATGGCGGTTATGTCGATGAAGGAGTGGCAATTTATAATGCCATCAATGAATCCAAAGCAGAGACCACCGGTATTGTTGTGGGTGTTGCTGCTTCTATGGCTTTTATCCTTCTTCAGGCATTTGATCACCGAGGTATGAGAAAAATGACTCGAGCAATGAGTCACAAGTTCTCCGGAGGAGCATATGGATCGGCTGATCAGCTGAGACAAAAAGCCAAGATGATGGAAGATTGGGAGAATGATGTGATCACTGAACTTGCTAATCGCACAGACAAGGATGAATCTGTAATCAAGGACTACTTCAAGGAAGGAGTAGATAAATGGTTTTCTCCAAAGCAGATGCTTGAGGCAGGTCTAATTGACTTTATCGATGATGGTAAGGCTGCAAAAGCTCCAAAGAACATTAATGATGATGCAGAGGAGCTTTACAACTTCTACCATGATCATGTTGTGAATGAATTCAAAGACGAATCAAACGAAGAATTAAACCCAATTAATACAATGAAAAAGGAACACTTGGCCTTAATCGGCCTTCAGGAAGGTGCAGATGATTCTGCAATTGAAAACAAGCTTAAGGAGCTTGCTGGAAAGGCTGAAAAAGCCGAGAAGCAAATCAAAGATCAATCTAAAGCTACCGTCGATCAGTTGATCAAAGACGGAAAGCTTGAGGAAGAGCAAAGAGAATTTGCTGAAAACCTCTTGAACAATGATCCAGTTAAAGGCCCGGGCTTTTTAAACTCCTTAACAAAAAACAAGGAGAATGCTGAGGAGGAATCTTCAGAAGAAGCTAGACCTACTGATATGATCAAAGGTCAAGGAACCAGAAAGCCTGCAGGATCCAAAGAGAAGGAAGAAAGAAAGGGTTGGAAGCTTAAAGACTATATCGAGAAAGGTGTAGTTGATGAGCTTACTGATGAGGAGTATGCAAAGCTTGAAGCTGAAGCTGAATTGAATAATTAATAAAGTAGAGAACGAACACTAAATAGAAATGCCAGAATTAAGAAAATCGGTTTGGGAGAAAGAATTCATTAAGGACTTCTTCCCTTCTTCAACTTTTTTGAAAGAAGCTGAAGATAAATCTTCAATGGTGGATAATGACAAGATCCATCTTGCTGAGTTAGGAGTTGATCCGGAAGTGTTGATCAATAACAATTCATTCCCAATTGGAATTGTTGAAGGCACTGATACTCCAAGAGAAATCCTATTGGAGACCATGTCAACTGTAAATACAGTTGTAAGAGAGATCAACAAAGCAGCAAGAGCTCAAAATTTGAGAAAAGAGTACATGGCACCTCATAAGAGGAATATGATGCTGAAGTATTTAGAGAGAGCAGCATGGTCTTTCTCTCTTGCTACAGTCGATGCAGCCAAAGGAAACGTAGTAGTTCCTACAACTGGTAATGACAGAGGTGATGGAAACAGAGCTGCAACTTTTGCGGATCTTCATTCTTTAGCTGCTGTCTACCAAGGCAAGGATGTTCCATTGGAAGATGTAAATGTGGTTCTTACCATAGAACACTTGAATGAGCTGAAACAAGCAGATCTTAAAGAGTATAAGGAGTTGATGGAAAGCATCAATGAAGGAAAGATCAGTACTCGTTTTGGAATGAAGTTCCATGTCTACTCAAGATGCCCTTATTATACAATAGCTGATAATACCAAGCTTGCATTTGGAGCTGCTCCTGCAGCTGGAGATCACAGAGCAAGTTTTGCATTTGTGAAGTCTGAAGTTGTAAGAGCTTGGGGTACAGTGAAGATGTTTGCTCGATTGGATGATCCGGAAGCTGAAGGTGATATCTTCCACTTCCACACAAGGTTCATCGCATCGCAAAAGAGAGATATGTACAGATCTCTTCTTATGACAAAAGCGGTAGCATAGAAGATTGGTTAGTTGAAATGGGCCGGTAGTTTTTTAAAATTTTTTCCTACCGGCCCCTTCCAAAGATGAAAGATCTAAATATCAATATGGAGGAAATCAAAGCGTGGATAGGAAGGGCGCTGTTAGCTTTAATTACATACTTCCTGATGCAGATCAATGATAAGTTTACTGATGTAGTAGATACACTAGATGAGCTTGTAATTAAAGTTGAGATCATCATTAATGAACAAGAAGAGATCTGGTCCGAAATAGATGATCTGAAATCTGAAACAGAGAAGCTTGAAAAAAAAGATCAAGAGTTTCAAAAAGGCATAATTGACTTTTACAGAACTAAGCAAAAAGAGAATCAACCTAGTACTAATTAATTCATATAAAATGAAATCACTTAAAACAATTACCGGACTACTCTTAGTCTTCTTAACACTCAACACCATGGCAAATTTCCAACCGGCATTCGAAAAGACCGCCCAGATTGAGGGTGGCTATGTAAACCTCCCTTCAGACAGAGGAGGCGAAACAATTGATGGGATCTCAAGGAAGTTTCATCCCAATGCAAGAGTTTGGATTTTTGTTGATACTGTCAAGCAAGGAATCTCGCTTGAAGAGAATGAAACAGTCCATTCAAGAAGTTACTTTAATAAGATTGAGCATAGGCTTTCAAAGCTTCCCCAATTCAAGACCGCTGTAAAAGAGTTCTATA
This sequence comes from Bacteroidia bacterium, assembly GCA_030429925.1. Classification (GTDB taxonomy): domain Bacteria; phylum Bacteroidota; class Bacteroidia; order Flavobacteriales_E; family Vicingaceae; genus UBA1494. The sequence continues at coordinate 32,633 of JAUIGQ010000003.1, forward strand.
AATCGAAGTTTTGGGACACATTGAAACTTGATCTACTATCCTCACAATCAATTGCAGAGGAGTTATATGATACAGCAGTGAATCAAGGGCCTTCAACATCGGTCAGGTACCTTCAGAGATCATTAAATCTTCTCAATAGGAATCAGTCAAGTTATAGAGATCTATCCGTTGATGGACAGCTTGGCCCGATCACACTGAAGACAGTAGAAGATTACTTCAGTTCCTACAGTCGGTACGGGCGGGACTTTGCAGTCCAAACCTTACTGAAGGCACTTAATGGAGAACAATACATTACCTATCGACAGATAGCTATCTCATCTCCCAGTCAGGAAATCAATTTTGCAGGCTGGCTGAGAAGGGTATAAAAGAATAGCGAGATGGAGCAGTCGGTAGCTCGTCGGGCTCATAACCCGAAGGTCGCAGGTTCGAGTCCTGCTCTCGCAACTAATAAAACAAGCAATGGCTGAAAAGGAAAAGACAAAATTTGGAAAGTTTCTTCAGAAAGTAGGAGGAGTCTTTCCTGATATTCTTGAGGTTGGATTAACTGCTGCTGCAGGTAATCCAATTCAAGCCATCAAGCTTGTTAAGGATAAGCTAACCGGAGAGGCAGCAAAGGATAACGAAAACTCAAGAACTGCTACAGAGCTCATGATGGAGCTTGAGGCAATGGAAAATGAGTTTTTAAAGGAGATGTATCAAGAAGATACTAAGAGGATCCTTTCTGCTCATGAACTTGAAAAAGTTCAGCTCGAGCAGTCAGATCTCTTTACCAAAAGAGCTCGACCAACGAGACAGTACTTCTGGTTGCTATTCTTACTTGTATGCTATCCAGTTGCATCCTTTGTGGCTGGATCAGTAATTCCACTGCCTGAGATCGTTCTGATTGGAATGTTTGGAGACATGGGATTCTATGCCTATAAGAGAACTGAAGAAAAGATCAAATTGGGAGGTTCACTTCCAGAAATCATAAATCAAAAATTGAGATAATGTCAAGAGCGGATAAAGTATTCAAAGGCAATAAGAGTTTGAACAAGTTGTTCCAAACTTCAGATGGACAATGTTTTCCAGTAAAGAGTGATGCTAGGAATCACTCAAGATCACTTTCTGATCAAATTATCAAAGAGATTCATAGAAGCGGCAAAACTGAAAAGGTAAAGGAAAAGAAAGCTCCTGATTCTGGTCAAGTCGAAAACTCCAATCCGGGAGGACAAATGACAGATGATCAGATCATCCTTCGCTTGGTTCAAGACAACACAGTTGAAGAGAATCTAAAGATCGCAGCTGATCATAAAGTGCCTGAAGCAGAGCTTAAGGGAGCCAATGAGGAGGAAATTGCAAGAGCCATTTTGAAGTATGCAACTGAATCAGAAAAAGAGTTGATCATTCAGAAGATCGAAGAGGGCTCTGAAGAGGAAGAAGAAGAAAAAACCGGAGAGTAAGATGGGAAAAATTAATACAATAATCGAGAACGGAGGATTCTCCAGAAGAGTGCCATCTGAAGATGGTAATGCTGGATTTGTCTTTGGTGGAGTTGCAGCTTCAGGACTTGCCTTAGATACCGTTTCTCCGGTTATGACATCCATTGAGGAAGCTGAAGCATTAGGTATTGATGTTGCATACGACACCACAAATGTTGTATTGGTTCACGAGCATTTGAAAAGGTTCTGGAAAAGAAATCCGGGGACTAAGGTGTGGATTATGTTGGTTGCTCAAGGCACTCTTCTATCTGCCATGGCAGATGTGAACAATGCCTATATGAATACGCTGATCCAAGAAACTGAAGGAAAGATCAAGATTATTGGATTGGTTTTGAACCCTGCAGCACCCTATGCTCCAGACGTAACATCCGGATTAGATGATGATACTGCTACTGCTGTTGCTAAAGCTCAGGAGACTGCAGATGCTCAAGCTGAGAAATATAGAGATGTTCTTGTAGTAATTGAAGGTAAATCATTAACCGGTACTGCAGCAGCTCTTACAGATCTGAGAGCAGCTGATCAGAGAAATGTAATGGTCACTACCCTATCAGATCCTATTCTTTGGGAATTGAATGCGCTTCACGAATCTCACGCTGCAGTAGGAGATGTAGTTGGATTACTTTCAGCAGCAAGAGTTCATGAGAACATTGGATGGCCAGAAAAATTCAACCTTCAGGATAAGGCTAATGGCTACTTTGAGACTGTTGGAATGAGTGACGGTGAACTTGCTGGAACAAGAGAAGCTGAATTTGATACACTCAACCAAAAGGGCATTGCATTCGGTAGAAAGTACCCTCAGCAAGATGGAGTTTATATGCATGACGCACCATCATGTGATGTGTTGGTAAGTGACTATGCATATGCAACAGAAACTCGAGTTGTAAATAAAGCGAAGCTTCTTACCTACAATGCATTGTTTCCAAAGGTGAACTCTCCTGTAAAGGTTGATGCTAAAACAGGTCAGATCGATAGAGAAACGATCGCAGCATGGGAAGCATTGGCTCAGAGAGAGCTGGACGCTATGGCCAGAGATGGAGAGATCAGCGGAGGAGAAGCATATATTGATCCTGCTCAGAATGTCACTTCAACCGGAAAAGTTATTGTGAAGATCAAGATTGTTTCTATCGCTACCGGTAGAACTATTGAGATCTCTATTGGATTCACTAAAAGTCTAAACTAAAATGGCAAAAGGTCAAGTTTTAATCAATGGAGATGGGTATTCAAGTGCAGATGTTAGCTGCAATTTACTTGGAAGAACTATTGAAGGATTGAGAGCTATCAATTTTTCAACATCTCAGGTAAAAGAAGACACTCCCGGGCGTGGAGGGGAATCAGTTGAGAGAATTAGAGGGAATAAGTCAAGAAGCGGATCAATTAGAGTAACTGCAAAAGAAGCAGCTGCTATTAAGAGATCACTTCCACCCAATAAAGACATTACTGATGTTGCACCATTTCCAATCGTATTGACAATTGTTAATGAAAGCAATGTCCCAGTGATTTATACTCTGAATTATGCAGAATTTACAGGAGACGGCTTTCAGATGGATGCCGGAACAGCTGGAATGGAAGAAGAATTTCCACTAATTATTGGATCAATAATAGTAACATAAGATGAATAAGAAATCAACAGCAGCAAAAGACCTCCTACCGGGAGGCATAACCAAGGAGCAATTGCAAGCTTGGAAAAGAGATTATCCAGAAGGCGTAAATGTTCTTGAAGTTCAAATTGAGCCCAAAGAAGAAGGCAAGGATCCTGAGAAGGCAACCATCTATGTGATGGATCCTTTCAACAAGCCTGAGATCGTCACTGAAGCTATGGGCAAGGAATCTAAGTTTGAGCAAATGGATTACCTCTTTGCAAGATGTTTCCTTGGTGGAGACAAGGAGGTTGTATTTGGGAGCAAGAAAGCAAAGTTTGCTGCTGCCCTTGAGAACTTCTCATTGGTTGAAATCTACGAGGCTAGCATAAAAAAGGCTTAAACTCCTTCAGTCTTCCGGATGACCCGGAGGAGTTTGATCTAGCCCATGTTTATGCATTGATCAGTTTCTACTTGCACATACCCTTTCCGGAGGAGTTGAAAAAGGAAGTACTGAATCAAAAGTGGGCTCAAGCAAAATGGGTTCATAAAATGAACATTAATCTAAAGATAAGAGGTGGCTGACATTGCCTTTAATATTGTTGAGTTGACGCGGCAGGTATTCGGTCTAGGAGCTATTTCAATCTCCGGTTCGAGCCTGCCGCGCTCGATTGAATACGATGGGATTGAAACCATCAATCTAGAAGGTAATTATCCAAAAAGCCGACTTCTTGGCAATCCCGTATTAGATACAGTTCTCTTCAAACAAAACATCAACGGAGAGCCATTTGAGTACTTCTTAGACAGAGCTCCAGTTATCTCTGTTAATCAACCTAGCCATATAGTCTATTCAAGAGTAAGAAGAAGAAGAGGTAATGTAAAGGAGATTATAAATCTAGGGGACTATGTAGGTAAGATCGAAGGGATCATTGCTAATGTCGATTCCAATGATCCACCTTATGAAGAAATGGCTGAGATGGACAAGTTGAAAAGTACTCAGCCATGGGAAGTTGAGTCTGATCTATTTGCAGCCTTGGAGATCTTCTATTTAGTAATCAAGGATGTAAAATTTCCAGCTTATAGAGGAATGGGTAACAGTCAACCTTATGTGATTGAATTCATCAGTGATGAACCAATAGTTCTTGAGATCTAATGGAGCCTACAATGAAAATACGAATTGGAGATCTTCCTGAACTAGACTTCTTGATCAATTTAGAGATAGACTCAAGCTGGAGGCAATTAACAGACTTTGGACATTTGGTCCTTCCAAGAAACATTCAGACTCTCTCCGGAAAGGATATTGCAAAACTGATCAAGAGATCGGATCCCATTGAGATCGATCTTGGATACAATGGCAATAATGAGCTTGAGTTTAAAGGCTTTGTAACAGATGTAACTGCAGGATATCCGATTGTTATCAACTTTGAAGATTCAATGTTTCTTCTAAAGAAGCAGCCAGTATCCATTTCCGGAAAGTCAACTACACTGAAAAACCTAGTTTCTCAAATCCTCCCTGCAGGGATCAAATCTGAAGTTGTTAATGCTGAGATCGGAGCTTATAGGTATAGTAAGGTTACTGCAGCACAAATCCTGCAGCAATTGAGAGAAGAAAGAGGCATTTATTCATGGTTTAGAAATGAGGTGCTGCATGTTGGTTTTGCTTATGACTTCTCCTACTCTACTATCAATTATGATTTTGAGCAAAACATCAAAGAATCTGGCAACCAGCTTCAGTATAGATTTGGAGATGAGCAGAACTTCAAAGTAAATGCAATCTCTATTCTTCCGGACAACACCAAGATCGAAACCACCATTGGTGATAATGATGGAGAGACCAGAACCCTTCACTTCTACAACATCAAAACAGAATCTGAGCTGAAGCGAATTGCCACACAAGAGCTGGATAAGCTAAAACAGGATGGCTGGAGAGGAAGGTTTAGAACTTTTGGTCTGCCTCGAGCAAAGCATGGAGATCTTGCTGTGATCACTGATCCTGACTTTCCAGAATACAATAGAGGAACTCACTTTATTGATAGAGTAAAGACTTTTAGTGGCATTCATGGGTATTATAGAATCATAACACCGGGGAGGATCGCAGCATGACTTTAGGAGAAGCCTTCCATATGTTATTCAGTAAGTATATCAAAAGTGACTTGATCAGAGGAACTGTCAAGTCTATTGATAAACCAACTAACACTTGTGTAGTAACTCCAGTTGATGGTGGAGCTGATTACGTTGACGTAAAATTAACGGCTCAGGAAGGAGATATTAAGAGCTCTATACTCTTATACCCTAGGAAAGGCTCAACCGTTTTTATAGGGCTAATAAATGGCAATCAAGCTGATTCATTCGTTGCTCAGTTCACAGACATTGAAGAGATCATTTTTCAAGATGGAAAAAATGGCGGACTATGTATAACTCCAGAGCTTGTTACACAACTTGGCAGGATGTCGCAAAGAATAGATCTTATATATAATGCCATCCAAGCAGGAGTGCCGGCAACTGGTGCCCCGGATTCTGGTGCAGCACTCAAGTCAACCATTCTTGCAGTACTGAATACTCCTCTACCTAAAGAAGACTTCACAAAAATTGAGAACAAAAGCTTCAAGCACTAATGAAAGGGATACTAACAGATGATAATGGCTTTGTAATACTTGCTGGAGGTTTTGCTTCAGCTGACATTGATAATCAATGTCTAAAAGCGATCGCATTACAGTCTCCCGGACATGCCGGCAACTCCCCTTACCTGGGAATCAATTTGAGAAAGTATATCAATGCCCCGGGAGAGAGCAAAGTGCTTAATCAATTAAAGAGGACCGCCAAGCTGAATATGAAACTGGATGGCTTTGAGGACCGGGAAATTGATGTTAAGGAATATCCAGTTGTACGATTAAAGGGAAAGATCTATGGCTAAGGTAGAAGAAGGTCAAACACTTCATGATTTATGCATTCAGCATTATGGCAGTTATGATGGGCTAGCTGATTTAATCAAACTGAACCCCGGAGTAATTACTTCAGTTGATCAGATGCTACCGGTAGGAACAGAGCTAATAATTGGTGTAGCCATCGATCAGGATCTTGTCAACTATTACAAGGCCAATGGTCTAACAATAGTGAGTGGATTAGAAGGGCTGCAGCAGGCAGGAAGTCAAGGAGTATTTGGAGATGAATTTTCAGAAGAATTTGCATAGATATGGAATCATTTAAGAAAGGTGAAGATATAAGTATTGATCTCGAATGGAAAGGAGCTGATGATCAGCCAGTCCTTCCAAGTTCCCTTGTTGACTATGAAATCAAAGTCTATTCTATGGATGACAATACCAATGAGGTATTGGTCTTTGCAAAAGATGAAGTCGGAGCTGAAAAGCCGATCGAAGTTGTAAGTGATCCTGATGGAGAGGTAAGAATCAAGTTTGATAGAACATGGAGTGCTGTAGCTGAAGCAACCAACTATATCGCAGACATATATTGGTATTATAACGAGCCACAAGGAGTTGATGGTAAGGATCTCGAAATCATCTCAGGTATTGAATTATTTGAGTTACAAGACTAATGAGCGAGGTAATTGTAAAAGCTAGAGATAAGAAGATCATAGGAGTTAAGAGTCCTGTAATCCAATACAATCCACCTGATATTGTGCCGGCTGCCGGCATTCAATACAACTCTCTTATTTCTGGATGGTCCGGCTTTAAAACAAGCTATGATGTTGGAGATGAAGCATGGCGATATGGCCAAGGTCATTTTGATGATCATGTTCTACCTAATCCAGCTGTTGTAATGTCTCTTGATTGGAACTCTCCGGATCCGATGAGGACGCTTTTACCAGATAACATCTTTGGTAATAAGAACCGCTTTACTGCACCGGATGGAACACAGAATTATGTCTCATTTGCTGTTGCAACTTATGCTGAGCCAATGGCCATCATTCTTGATCACTTGTATGGTCAAGCAATGGTGCTTCCTTATAATCAATCAGGATTTGCAAATCAATCTAGTTTTCAATCCTCTAGAGATGCAGCACTTGCAATTAATGAGCAAGGCTATTCTTCCTTTCATGTTATGACTATTAAGGAAATAAAGAGACTGGCTGATATGGAAGGAGGAGATGCATTTAACAAAGCTCCTTTTAACATAGACTACAGCGGAAGGGTATTAGGTTCTTCTTCGCCAAGATATGACAATACCGATGAAGTAATCGACTATTTCCCAATGAGAGGAACAAGCTCTACAACATTAAAAACAGCAAATAGAAACTACCTTTTTATAAAAAACATTCAACAAACTCTGCAGCCATGATGAAATCAAATAATTCAGAACAAGTTGTTCAGGATCTAATCTTGAACAAACCAACAGCTGAGATAAAGAGTGTTTCCTATGATTGGGAAACCAACATTGCAAAGGTTGGAGTACTCTTTAAAGAAGAAAATGCAAGGATCTCACATATGAGATATTGGGAGCAAGAAACGAATGGCCAAGAAGTCACTGCAACTCAAATTGAAGATTTTATTTCTAATGAACTAAACGATTTTGAATAATGGCAAAGAAGAATATAGCAGATCTTACGGACGATATTAACACAGTACTGGATCAAGTAGATCCGGGATCGATCTCTCCAGCGGAACTAAAAACGCTATTTGAATCGATCAGGGATAGCTTTGTTAATAGGATTGATCATCTCACCTTATTAGGCCTTAGAAAACATGATGAAAATAGAGCAGAGCCATATGTTGCAGATGAAATGGCTCACTTAAATGGTGCTCTTCATATCAACAGATCCGGATCCCAAGGAGCACTTTCAACCGCAAACTTCCTACAAATCACTCCCGGAGTAATTCTCTATGATCTTCCACTGATCAATGGCAGTCAAAGCTTTGATCAATACGAGCTTGTTAGGTATGAAAATAGAGCTTTTCAGAAGCTCAATAACAACTCAGCTTGGGATGTGTATGATGAGTTTGAGTTTGATCAACTAAATGTTCCTCTTGGCTACTATGGCGAAGATTGGATCGGTGATGGGATTTACAAGGATGGTATGGTTGTAAAGGCGACTGTGGGTGGAAGAGAAGTATATCTGAGGAATAACTCTGTCGAACCAATGAGATCCACTGACATAAGCGCAGAATGGATTGCCGGCAACTGGGATTATGTTGCTGATGCAAAAGAGGGTGGCCTAACTGCTTTAGGAGCAACCAAAACACTTGATGCAACTGATCATGGCAAGACATTTTATGTAGAAGCTCAGAACAGTACAGTTTCAATTCCAATTGCCCTTCCTGATGGGTTTAATTGCAGGTTTGTGAGCTACGATACTAGCTATGTGGATTTTGTAGAAATAGGAGGATCGCTTGCATCAAATGCAAGCGGACATAAAAGACTTGCAGGTTATGGGCAAGTTAAATATGAGCAATATGCTGGAGGATTTAGAAAGATCACCGGTGACTTAATATCTGATGAATAATGACTACAAAAGAAACCTATAATGAAATCGTTGAAGAAGTTCAAAGCAAAGCTGAATTTGAAGATCTTCTTCCTGAGAATGATAATAGCACCAAATTACTTGCTGACTATTCTAGCAAAAGCAAAGTGGATCCATGGAGAGGAATTGCATGGGTAATTGCCTCAATCATATCTGCCTTCAGATTGGACTTTGATAAATTCAAAGAGGATACCGGAGTTGAGGCAAGAAATAATAGAATCGGCACAGCTGATTGGTGGCTTGCTTCAGCCTACGCCTTTCAATATGGAGATTTTGTTGAAGTAATTAGTGGTAAAACTAACTATGCCGTGATCGATGAAGCAAAGCAAATTATCACAAATGCTTCTCACCAAGTTAACGCTGGCATTAACCTAGTTAAGTGTGTTAAAGGTGAATTTCCTGATTTTGAACCATTGTCTGCAGCTGAAGCAAGCTCTTTGAGAAGTTACTACAAAAGAATTGCTCCTCCGGGAATATCTTATGCGGTGATATCTTCAGTTGCAGAGGAGATAAAGATTGTAGCCAATGTCTATTACAATGGCAACAAAGATATAGCTACTGTTACAGCAAATGTAGAAGCAGCAATTGAGGACTATATCAAATATCTACCAGTAGAAGGTGAAAATAATATCTTCAATGGAACCTTGGTCCAAAATGAACTAATTGATAAGGTACGATCCATCGAAGGTGTTAATGACTTTCAGCTGACCGAGATCTTAATCTCAGTTGATGGCCAAGACAAAGTCCCGGGAAGAACTTATCAGCCACTCTCTGGCTGGTTGAGGATGAAGGATGGTTTTCCCCTTTCTAACACTCTAACTTACTACGCGACTAATGTTTAGTTATAACTTCTCCATACAAAAGTTAATAGAGCAGAATAGGAATCCATTTGTGATTGTAGGAAATATGATCACCTTTTGTCTTGCATTGTGCAAGCCATTACAAAGTTTAAAGGATGAAATGATGGCTTTTATCATTGGATCCATCGAAAAGGAGAAGTGGACCTTTCAAATTATGAGCATGGAGAAGCTGCTCAATGATAAGTATGCTGTTAATCTACCTAACATCTACATTGAAACACTTTATGCTGCACAAGTCCATCCATTAGCAAATAGATTCGGAGGCAACTCCTTTTTAGGTGAAAGAGGAAGCATAAAAGGATTTCTCATTCCAACTAAAGAACAAGCTGTAGAAGCAACTGGAGTGAATGATCATTTTGTAATCTATGCTGATCAGGATACAATTGATCAAAATGGTGAGGAGATAAAGAAAACCATTGACTACTATAAGTTTTCAGGCTTACGATACCAACTTAGAAGCCTTGATGATATAATTATTAATCCAGACAAATTACTTTTTGAATAATGAACAAGCTAAACTACCCAGAAGGATTAGGCTATATCTTTTTGAGAAATCTTGAGATCTCATTCTTGCAAGATGCAATCGATGGAGCCTTTGAAGGATTACTGCATACCTTTTCTGACTCATCTGAAGCCAAGAATGGAATAATTCTCTCAGGTTGTGAAATAACCGAGAATGCGGGCACTTATGATATCACTGCAGGATATATTTATCTATTAGGTGAGATCTTTAAAGTAAATGCTCAGCAAATTGTTTCCGGAGGCGATACTGTCTACTTTGATATAGAACAAACGGACTTTGATGATCAATGGCCATCACCAATTGAAGGAGGAGGTGATCATCAAACAAGAAAGCAAAGAATAGCCAAGCTAGTTAAATCAGCAGCACCTCCAAATGATCGCATGGATGTCACAGCACCAACTCTTGAAACCAAGATAATGAACGCAGCTCACCCTGCAGGCCATCCAATTTGGTTTGACCCGAGATTAAAGGGTGAGGTTATGACTGATTACTTCAATATGTCTAGTGGAGAAGGTTTAGTTGGAAAAAAGTATGAAGGATGGATTGTATTAGGAGTATATTCTGGAACAGAAGCTTACAAAGGGAAATGCCTAGTGAACCTTGATTTGGCTGATGGAGACTTTGATGCAGTTGGAGATAGTGGTGGAGAAAAAACACATCAGCTGACAGTTGCTGAAATGCCTATTCATAATCATGATCAAATCTATAGGGGTTTCCCAGGCGGTGCTCAAGTTCAGTCAGGATCAGGTGGAGCAATTACTACGGAGAATCAGCCTACCGGCGACGCTGGCGGTGATACACCACACAACAATATGCAACCATTCATTGTGGCAGCTTTGATTTGCAGAAAGGACCCTAATGGATTCTATGTTTAGTATTTAATCAAAACTATATATAATGAAGAGTGTGACGACTCCGGAGTTAAAAACTCCTATCTCCTACTATGGAGGCAAGCAAAGTATGATCAAGGATATCTTGCCCCTGATCCCAGACCATAAAATTTATGTTGAGCCCTTTTTTGGTGGAGGAGCCATCTTTTGGGCCAAGAAGCCATCTGATATTGAAGTGATCAATGATGTGAACATGAACATCATAAACTTCAATTTGGTCCTGAAGCATAGTTACTTCGAGCTCAAGAAGAAACTAGAATCCACTCTCCATAGCAGAGAGACATATAAAAAGGCTCTGATCATCTATGAATGTCCATGGCTGTTTGATGAGCAACCGGTTGTCCGGGCATGGGCCTTCTATACTTTGACTCAGCAAGGATTTGCTTCAAAGATTGGAACGTGGGGTTATGATCGATCCGGATCAACTAGTAAGAAGATCTCAAACAAAATAGACCAATTCACAGAAGATCTAAGCGAAAGGCTTAGGTTAGTCCAAATAGAGCAAAATGATGCGTGTAAGGTTATTAAAAGCCGAGATACAAAGGAATCATTCATCTATGCAGATCCGCCATACGTTGGAACAAACCAAGGTCATTATGGAGGCTACACTGAGGAGCACTTTGAAGAGCTGCTCAACACTCTAAATTCATTGGAGGGAAAGTTTCTGCTCAGTTCATATCCATCAGAGCAGCTAGACTATCACATCCAAAAGAATGGATGGCACACAAAGCATCTAACTAAGACATTGAGTGCATCAAATGGAGCAAACCAGAAAACAAGAAAAAAAAAGACTGAAGTATTAACTGCGAATTACCCAATTGAATAAAAAGGCCCTCGGGCGAGTTGTCACACTCTTTAATAGACAAAAGTCCAATCAAGTGAACTCACTCGGAGTTCAACGCCCGAGGGTAATTCTTATGATTGGACTTTTTAGAGAGTGTGACAATGTAAAAGTATACCTTAGTAATCTAATTATAAAATCGAAATTATGTTTATTCAATTAACAGGAATTGGCAATACTGACCCTACGCTTGTCAATGCAGACAATATTGCCAAAATAGAAAATGTAAATGGCAAGTCAAGAATAAGTTATAATACCTCAGGTCCAAGTGGTGGTTTGATATCTGAACAATTTGAGGAAGACATCAATACTATCTATCAAAGGCTTAAAGCTATTAATGCTATAAAATAAATTCAAAACGGACATTCGGTTTTGAAAAAGTGGACATTCGGTTTTGCCGACTATACTTTACAACTGAAATACCTATTTTGTCTACAGCTAATTACTCCTAGTTCAACTTGATGCGAAAAGTAAAATAGATCCATCTAGGCAACTGATTATTAGCAATCTATCACCCAATGGAGCTCAACGAAAAAGAAATTGAATTTCTCACCCAAAAAGAATGGGTCGACATAAAGACTAAAGTCTTCGATCAACTTTACAAGAAGTTCACAGCACTTGGAAAGGAGTTTCAGATTCGGTATTCTGACAATTTCCCTACAAGTAAAAATGCAAAAGTGAGTCGTGGTGAATATCACCAAGGATATCCTTATATGGTTTTAGACTATCCAAGAATATTTGAACTGAACAATGTACTCGCCTTCCGACTTCTGTTCTGGTGGGGAAATTATATTAGCTGCACACTTCACTTGAAGGGAGAGCATCTAAAACAACATTCTCACAAAATGAGTCTCTTGTTTGATCTACTCAAAAAGGAAAAGATCAAAACGTATATCAGTATAGAAGGAGACGAATGGGATCATGATCTTGAAAGTTCCAGCTATTGTCAATTGGATGACTTTAACAATAGTATTGATCTGGATTCCTTTTTGAAGATATCATTTCGTCTCCCCCTTGAAGAAATAAATAACTTAGACCAATTCACTAAAAACTGCGAAAACATATTGCTAAAAACACTACTATGAAAGATTTTGACCTCAGTAAGTTTCGCCATAAGACAGAGTTGAATGTCCGCTTTATGGATGTTGATGCTTTACAGCATGTGAACAATGCCAGATATCTCAACTTTTTGGAAGAAAGCAGGTTGGCATATTCTGAAGAGGTGCTGGGTATGTATAAAGATCTTAGTGAGATGAATGTAGTCGTTGCTCGCATTGAGATCGATTTTCTAAGACCCATTACTTTCAAAGAAAAAGTTGTGATCTATACTAGAGTCGCCAAGATCGGAAATAGCAGTTTCACTTTCGAAAGTATCATTTGCGCACAACTGAATGATAAGATCATTCCTTCTGCGCGCTCTGTACAAATAGTGGTTGCTTTCGACCTGAAAACTCAGAAATCAATCCCGCTTCCCGATGATATAAAAAAGAAAGTTGAAGCTTATGAAGGCTCAAATTGATTTGCAACTTTAAAAAGAGTTTCTATCTTTAAAAAGTGAAGTACAGATATTTGACATATCAGGAATTCAGTGTAGTAGAGGATGACTTCTCAAATTTCCTTTACGACCAAGGCTTCAATCGCTATGAGTGGAACATCTTGCAAGATCAAGATTCCGAGCAAGCTCTTTCCCTCTTGGGTGATTATAGTGATCGCATATTTGATCGATTGGTCAAGGATGTTCAATATCTGGAATTTCGCTCCGACAAGCAGCTAAGGGCAATTGAATGTCACACTGATCATATGGTCTCCATTGGTATTCAAGTTCCCGATAAGTCTACTTTAAATCTAACTGATATCTCCAGCCTTATTGAGTTGAACAAAAGAGACACAGAACCCTATAGATGTTTCAAAGAGATCTATCACTACAATACAGATAGAGATCATGAGATCTTTGACTTGATAGAAGCAGGCTGCTATGTTGTAGATTCCTCCGTCTTTGAACAGCTGAATCTTCTAAGGGTTAGCTTTCAAAATTAAGAAAGGAGTGTGCTGACTTCAAGACTTCGACAAGCTCAGTCCGGCGGAGCCTCAGTCAGTGAAATTTCCAATCAAGCTTCTGTATATCTGATTTTCTAATTATCAGTCTCTCTGTATTTCCGTTTATCTCTTTCTCTGATCTCTAAAAGCTGTTCTTTGGGGTCTGTGCTACCTATGTCCTTTAACTTCTGAACCTGTAATACCAATGGTTCGTCAGAGAAATATTCATCTCTTAAATAATGGATGAACTTTAGCAGTCGAAATGGAGTAAACCATTGTAAAAACCGACTTTGGAAAGACTCCTTGTCTTTGCTTTGAGCCATCAGCTTCTTCCAAACCTCTTCCCAATTGTCATCTTTCAGAAATTCCTTGAACTCTTTTCCAATTTCAGGTAGCTCTGGGTAGGAACTATTGATAATATCAATCAATTCCTTCAATAGTTCAAACGATCTGGATGAGTAGGTCAAACGTAGATCCTTTCTTCTTTCTTGATGGTCCGCAATTGCTCTGCCTGTGCCAAAAGGAACTCTATCAGATATTCTAGGAGAGGGAAATACAGTTGATTCATAAAGTTCATCAAGGTCTTCCTTTATCAAATACTTCTGGAGAAAATAAAAATCTTCACCGGCCTTTCTTTTGTTCATGCCCCCTTCTCTAGCATATGCAAGAGCTTTTACTGCCATAGAAGACCCAACAGTGTAACGATCATAAGGAATTCCTATATGGTTCATGGCCCATTTGAAATACCTTAAATGCAGTTCGTAGAGTGTAATTGCCTCGTAGATCTCTTCTGCATACATCTCTCCTTCTAAGGGATGCTCAAAGTGTATGCTTACAGCTCCTTTCGACTTCTTCTGTAAAAAATAATTTTCGATAGCAGCTAAGTAACTATTTGAAACGGTGCAATCTCCATCTAAGCAGATTATAATGCCATTTGGCTGTTTGGCTGTCATCGATCTCCTAACAGCCTCATCCATGCCGATCTTCCTGGCAATGCCAACACCGGCCTCCTTAGAACTTAGGTTGTTCTCTTCAATGATATGAAGCTTGAAGAAAGGTTCATTCTCCTTTTGCCAGCTTCTAAGCGCCCTAGCACTCTTTTGATTGTGCTCAATTGCTTCTTCATCCTCTAAAGAAGAGTTAAAGACAATAAGTACTTCTATTCCGGAGCTAGGTCGATTGCATTCTAGAAGTGAATCCAAACACTTTAATAAAGCTTCTTCCTTAAAAACAGGGATAACAACGAAAATTGCCGCATTGTCGGCAACCTCTTCCATGACCAATCTTGGCCTTATGGCGAATTTATGAAGATAGTCTTCCAGCCTTCTTAAGGATACAGCCTGCTTTTCTGCCATTTTCCATCCTTCAACTCATAAGCTATTCTATCGTGCAGTCGGCTTGGTCTGCCTTGCCAGAATTCATAATAATAGGGCTTAGCCAGGTATCCGCCCCAGAAATCAGGTCGATGCACTTCTTTTCCCTCAAACTCCTTTGTTAAACGCTCTACCTCTGCTTCTAAATGAGCCCTGCTTTCAAGTCGGGCACTTTGTTTTGAAGCCCAAGCTCCAATTCTGCTTTCTCTAGGTCGAGACATAAAATACTCGTCTGATTCAACTTTATTTAGCTTTTCAACCTTCACTTTTATCCTTAGTTGTCGGTCTAGATCTGCCCAAAAGAAATTCACTGCTGCCTGATGATGTTCCGCCAACTCCTTTCCTTTATTACTTCCGTAATTGGTAAAGAACTGCAATCCCTCTTCATAGATATCTCTTATCAAAACCACTCTGCTATCAACCTCTCCATTAGCGTAAGTAGAAATAGTAAAAGCATTGGCATCCTTGATCTCAGACTCTATTGCTTGATGAAGCCAATCTCTAAACAAAACGATTGGATCATCCGGGCAGCTCGCTTCACTCAATTCAACATTGGCAAAATCTCTTCTTAAATTCTTCACCTTATTTCTGATCTCATCCATTTTCTATGACTGATTTTTCTTCCAATTGTAACAATGCTTTTTCAAATACCTCCTCTACCCCAATTGACTGCATACAAATATTGTTTGTGCATGGAGAGAACCTATGGTTATAAACGTTCACACAGGGTGAACAAGCAAGATTCTTATATACCACTTCAACCCTGTCACTTAGGGGAGCATAAAGGTAAGGAGATTCCGGCCCAAAGAGCACGATGACCCTGATATTGTAGAGAGAGGCAAAATGAGCCGGACCGCTGTCGTTAGTTATCAAAAGGTCGGAAAGCTCATACAATTTCATCAATTCCGGGAAGCTAGTCCTTCCTGCTAAATTGAAGGCATTCTTCAGTTGGTGTTGATCGATCAATTTCTCCGCTGCTGCTTTTTCCTTATCGATCCCGGTGAATATTATCTGAATCTCAGGAAGGGTCTTTGTCAGCTTTGCACCTAATTCTCCAAACTTACTCCCCTCCCACTTTCTCAAAGGAAGCATGTCACTTGCATTCGGATTTAAGATCACCATTGGTTTGGCTCTATCGATCTTAAATTTATTTGCCAAGGCATCCAACTCTTCTTTCTCGACAGACAACTGAGGATGCTCAACCTTTAATCCTTCAGTTGGGATCTTTAGCAAGGGTTCTTTTGAACCTTTTTCTTCAAGAGCCTTTACCATTAGCAAATAATACATTGAGACATGTTGGTAGGGATTGTATATCAAACGGTGAGTGATCAAATTTCCTCTATAAGGCTGTTCTCCCTGGAATCTGAACAATCCAACCCTATTTGATGCTCCCATCAGAAAGGCAAAGATTGCTGAGGCTCTTGAGAAGTATTCAAGATCTACACAGGAATCAATCCCGATCCTTCTCAATTTTAGAATTGCTCGGAATGAATCCAGCAGAAAGGGAAGCAATCCTTTTTGATTCACCTCAATGATATTCTTCGGCTCCAGAATATTGAGTTGATCTAAAATGAATCTGTTCTCTGAAAAGACAAGGAAATATACATTCTCTTTCCCGTACTTCTCTACACTATACTTCAATGCTGAATAAGCTAATACTGATGCTCCTTGCTCAATGAGCTTGATAAAAGCAACTCGTTTAGCTTGTTTTTTAGGATTAGGCAGTAGGGAGTTCAGAATACTGAGAAGAAAGCAGAAGGGAACTCCCACCCTTCGATCAAGCCATTTGATGGTTGTTGCCTTCATTATCTATTCAGTAGCTGGAGATTATTCCTTGTGTTAATATCATTGGGGTTCAACTGCAAAGCTTTCTCATAATACTG
>JAUIGQ010000114.1 GCA_030429925.1 Bacteroidia bacterium
CCGATCTAACCAATAGCACCTCATAACCATTTTCATTAATGGCTTTGATCAATTCTTCTTGAGGAACGGTTTCAGTTACTACTGTGAATCCTTCCTTTTCAAGTGCAATCTTACCTGATTCCGCAATCCCGTCGTTTGCTAATACTTTCATTATGTATTTTCAGTTATTTTAATATTCCAATTAAGAAAAAAGAACAAAGAGAAAAGAGGATAGACCGGATGTCTTGTTTCTAACTCCCTTCGGCTCAGCTCAGGGTAAGTCTCGCCTCTAGCTTCAAATTATCCAAATTTCTTTTCAAATTCTTTCATTACATCCACTAATGCTTCCACGCTTTCTTGAGGAAGAGCATTGTACATAGATGCTCTATAACCGCCAACAGACCTGTGGCCTTTGATCCCGCTGATTCCTGCATCTGCCCACATCTTATTGAATTCATCTGCTTTTGAATCATCGTTCAACACAAAGGTGGCATTCATATTTGAACGGTCTACCTTCTCGGTAACACCTCTGAACATTCCATTTCTATCGATCTCGTTGTAAAGCGTATCTGCTTTCTTCTGGTTTACTTTTTCGATCCAATCAACTCCTCCATTCTTCTTCAGCCACTGTAAGGTTAGCATGCTAACATAGATCGCAAATACCGGAGGGGTATTGAACATGGAATCTTTCTTAATGTGTGTTTGAAAATCCAACATGGTTGGGATCTTATTTCCGGTTTTCCCTAAAGCAGAATCCTTAACAATAAATAAGGTAGTTCCTGCCGGACCCATATTCTTTTGTGCTCCTGCATAGATCAGATCAAAATCTCTTGGATTGATCTTTCTGCTAAAAATGTCGGAAGACATATCGCATAGCAATGGAATTCTGCTGATCGGAAATTTCTTGAACTGAGTGCCGAAAATAGTATTGTTGGAAGTAAAGTGCAGAAAGGACGCATCATTTGGAATGCCAAATCCTGTGGGAATATAATTGAAGTTCTTATCCTCGCTGCTTGCCACTACTTCTACCTCGCCTATTAGCTGTGCCTCCTTGATAGCTTTGCTTGCCCAAGTTCCGGTATTGATATAAGCTGCTTTTTTACCTTGAGGCAAAAAGTTATATGCTGCCATTAAGAAACCTAAACTTGCTCCACCTTGTAAGAAAAGCACTTGATAATTGTTTGGAACTCCAAGCAACTCCTTCACTAATGACCTTGCATTTTCCATTACCTCCACAAAATCTTTACTTCTGTGTGAGATCTCAATAAGTGACAGATCTAATTCGTTGAAATTGATAACAGCTTCTGAAGCTTGTTTTAATACCTCTTGAGGTAATATGCAGGGTCCTGCACTGAAATTATGTACTTTCGGCATTTGATTAGGTTTTCGATTGTCAAAAATGCGCATTTTCTCGCAATTTCTAGGCGCATAAGCCACTCAAATCCACTACTTTTTAGTTAAGAAAAAGTTAGTTCTAAAGGAATTTTAAATTAATTGAAAGCCAAGCAATATATACAATAAGAATTTGTATCTTTGCCCTCCAATTTTTTTAAGGCTCGAAGCAATGAAAAAAGACATACATCCAGAAAATTACAGATTTGTTGTATTCAAAGACATGTCTAACGATTACTCTTTCTTAAGCAAATCTACTGCAGAAGCAAAAGAAACTGTAAAGTGGGAAGATGGAAATGAGTATCCATTGGTGAAATTGGAGATCTCTCACACTTCACACCCATTCTATACAGGTAAGATGAAGTTGGTAGATACGGCTGGTAGAATTGATAAGTTCAAGAACAGATACAAGAAATTCGATAAGAAAACTGCTCCTGCTGAAGAGAAATCAGAAGAGTAATTCTTACAACTGTATAAAAGCATAAAACCCTGAGATGAAAGTCTCGGGGTTTTTTTATTGAGGGAGGAGAGAGCACTAACTCTTATCGCGGTCAGGCTGAGCGGAGTCGAAGCCATAGCGATAAGAGATTGCTGCAAACATCAAGTGCAATTCCATCTAACTAGGCTCTTTAGGAGAGCGTATTCTGTATTGAAAGTGGCTTCGACTCCGCTCAGCCTGACAACCCAATCCTTATTCTTGATTCTCGATCTCCTCAACTAACATCGACCATTTCTTCTCTTCTTTCTCCATTCCACTAAAAAATGGACCGGCGGCAAAATGTAAGTCTGAATACCCTTCTTCCTCTGAATCGCAGATGAGCATCTTCTCGGTGTATTGTTCGCCTTGAATCAGATAATCAAGTTGCATATAGATGCACCCATAATGGTTGGCAATCCACCCTTTTGCTTGAACATATTCATTATCAATTTTTAATTGTCGTCTTGAATCTCCGGTCCATTCAGAGCTGAAGAATGAAACTTCATTGAACTTAATTCCCAGATCCTTGGCATACTTGCTTTTGGTAAAGTAACTCCAAACGTCTTCTCGCTTGCCTTTCAAAGTGCTCTTTTTGTAGATCATAGGTTGATGTCCCATTTCATCGACAGCATTCTTAGAAAGAAAGCTCACTTGTCCGATCCAGGCGGATCCATTTCCTCCGCTAGGAAATCTATAACCTAAGATAGTGTCTTCACCGATCACAATTGCCTGGATCACAATGATCAACTCACTCATTTCTTTATATGGGTTGTAGATCTTGGCCAGTCTTGGGAGCTCCATTTCCAATGGAAAGGCATCAGGGTATTTACTGCTATCGACATAGATCAAGGAAGTTCCGTTACTAGCTTCCTCTTTTGTTGGAAGTCGATCATGGATAGCTGGAACTTGATCCAGCTCCTGGATGTTTACCGGTTTGAATCCAAAATTATCAGGACAGTACCATCCTCCGTATGGGTGTGGCATTCGATGATTGTTTGCTTTGGCGATCAGTATCTCTTCTGAAACGCTTACTTTCTTTGGTTCAGCAATTTTTTCTTCCTGAGCGCATGATAGGAGGCTTATCCCCAAAATGCTAGCAAATAAATAATACTTGATACTCGACATAATTTTAATTTTTGATGACAGAGTAAAAGTCCGGAATACAGCCATTGATTATGATAAATGAATGTAAAACAGTGCAAATGGAATGTAAATTCTTAGAGGACGAAGATAGATGATCGAAGACGGAGGTAGATGAAATGTCAAATGTCAAAGATCAAATGTCAAAATACATCCATTGCATATTCGTTCAGAATCAATTTTGTATCATGATCTGAAGGAAGAAAAACTTCCTTTGAAGATTGATGTTTTACATTTAAGGTTCTCTTAAGCTAGCTTAAGAGAACTTTAAACGCTTCATCAATTTTCTCCGACTTCAAAAGCTCATGAGCCAAACGATGCTTTCCGGCTATGTCTTCCGGTACTTTGTTGGAATTCTTGTAAGCATTCACTTCTTCATCAGAGGGCAAGGCTTCTACGTTGCCAAGCATTCCAAGATCATTTCCGGTTAGAACCGGACTCTTGCGAATATCTTCAGGTAGTTGATCTACACCCATGCCCAGATTTCTTATCGGTTTGGGAACCGTAAAGAGTGCTTCTCCATTAGCTCTAACATAATAATCTCCTCCCATTCTGCCTACCAGATCTATCTTGGTTTGATCGATTCCGCCCTCTTCATCCAGCACTGCATCATCAATATGGATCATTAAGATCTCACAAATGATCAAATTACCTGATCCTCCTTCATCGCCCAATTCAACAACCTCTCTAACTTTACATTCTAGCTGAACCGGAGACTCTTTTACCCTGGCAGGCTTTACCATTTCTGAATCAATTGGTGTTAATCCCGACTTCACAAATTCATCTACCCCTTTGGCATAAGCAGTGCTGGAAAGAGACATCTGCTGAACAATATCGTGATTCACCACATTGATCACCACCTCCATGGTTTCCTTCACATTCTCATAGGTGTTCTTCTGCGTATTTGTTCTTCCGCTCTTTGCAGGTGAAAAGATTGCAATAGGTGGGTGGGTGCTGAAGACATTGAAATAGCTGAACGGACTTAAATTCCTGTTTCCATCTTTATCAACAGTGGATGCAAATGCAATGGGTCTTGGTCCAATTGAGCCAAGCATATAGTTGTGTAGTCTTCCTAAGGAGACTTCTTCCGGTTTGATTTTCATGAGAGTGGTTTAATGATACAATTTTACAAAGATTAAAACGGTTTGAGGGGGAAAGAAGTTCAAAAATCAAAGCAATTTAAAATGATGGATTATTTTTCTCAAATACAAAAAATAATTACTTTTGCGCTCCCTTTTATAGCAAGGAAAACGTTCATTTAATATTAAAGTGAATTTAGATGTCACTTTAACTTCAAGTACTGGAAGTATTCTAAATACTCTAAGTACTATCTCTGCGGATGTGGTGAAATTGGTAGACACGCTAGATTTAGGATCTAGTGCTTCACGGCGTGTGGGTTCGAGTCCCTCCATCCGCACATAATTTGAATGGCGTATGGCTTAGCTCTACGCCATTTTTATTAATACTAAAACAATCATGGAAGTCGTAAAGAAAGAAACCGGAAAGCTATCAGCAGAGATCGCCATCAAGATCGAAGAGAAAGATTACAAGGATAGCGTAGAAAAGTCTTTAAGAAACTATCGCAAGCAGGTGAATCTGCCTGGCTTTAGAAAAGGCATGGTGCCAATGGGCATGGTGAAGAAGATGGTTGGAACCAATATTCTTGTTGACGAGATCAACAAATTGTTGAGCAATAAGCTTCAAAATTATATTGGTGAGGAAAAATTGGAGATCCTTGGAAATCCATTGCCTAAGGAAGAGGATATGAGTCCAATTGACTGGGAGAAGCAAAAAGAGTTCGACTTCACCTATGAGATAGGATTAGCTCCTGAAGTAAAAGTTGCCCTTTCAGAAAAGGACAAGTTTGAGAAATACAACATTCAAGTATCTGACAAGATGCTGGAAGAGCAAATGGAGGAGATCGCCAAGCGTTATGGAAAAATGACCGCTGTTGATCAATCTAAAGAAGGTGATATGCTCTACGGTAAGTTTGAAGAGCTAGAGAAGGGAAAGGTAAAAGAAGACGGTATTTCTAATCAGTCGGTATTGAACCTTACAACCATAGACAGTGCAAAAGAAAAGAAGAAGTTGATCGGATTGAAGAGCGGAGATTCTGCTGATTTAAAGATCACTTCAATGGCTTCTGAAAATTACATCGCTTCTTGGTTGGGAATTGACGTCGCAGAAGTAAAGAATGTGAAGTCAGAGTTTAAATTCACCTTGGATAAGATCAATAGATTGGAAGCTGCAGAATACAATTCTGAACTATTTGATAAGATCTATGGTCCTGCCGTGGTCAAGACCAAGGAAGAGTTCAAGAACAAGATCAAAGAAGAAATGGAAAGGAACTTTGCAGAGAATGCAGAGCAACTTTTCGAAAGAGACGTTCAAGATCACTTGCTGAAGAAAGCGAAGCTGGAATTGCCGGACGACTTCATGAAAAGATGGTTGATGACCGCCAATGAGAAGCCGATCAGTAAAGAGCAAATAGAAGAAGAATACGAGCAGTACGCCAGAGGATTGAAATGGCAGTTGATCGAAAACAAATTGATCCAAGAGAATGACCTTGGATTAAAGCAAGAAGAAGTGATCGAGCATACCAAAGGATTGATCCAGCAGCAGCTGGCAGGTATGGGCCAAATGATGGACGATAAAGAGTTAGAAGAAACAGCTCAAAGAGTTCTTCAGAATCAGGAGGAAGCTAGAAGGGTTTACGATCAGGTCTACAGCAGTAAATTGAGAAAACTCTATAATGATACTGTGAAGATCAAAGAGAAGAACATTAGCTATGACGATTTTGTTAAATTAGCCGAAAAGAAAAGAAATTAATTCATGGACTTCGGCAAAGAATTCAAAAAATACGCTACCAAGCATTCAGGCTTGAGCAGCATGCATGTTGAGAATTATCTCGACGCATCCATTACTCCATATATTATTGAGGAGCGACAATTAAACGTGGCTCAAATGGATGTTTTCTCAAGACTGATGATGGATCGTATCATCTTTTTGGGAACCGGTATCAATGATCAAGTGGCCAATATCATTCAAGCACAGTTGCTCTTTTTGGAATCTGTTGATGCAAAGAAGGATATTCAGATCTATTTGAATTCTCCCGGAGGTGGAGTATATGCCGGACTTGGGATCTATGATACCATGCAATATATTGCTCCTGATGTAGCAACGATCTGCACAGGAATGGCTGCTTCAATGGGTGCGGTTCTATTGTGTGCCGGCGCTGAAGGAAAGAGAACAGCTCTTCCACATGCAAGAGTTATGATCCACCAGCCGATGGCAGGAACACAAGGTCAGGCTTCGGATATGGAGATCGCCGTGAAGGAAGTTCTGAAGATGAAGAAAGAGCTCTACGATATCATTGCTAAACACTCTAAGCAGAAGTTTGACAAAGTCGAAGAAGACTCGGATCGTGATTATTGGATGTCTGCTCAGGAAGCAAAGGACTATGGCATGATCGACGAGGTTCTGGCCAAAAAGTAAGCACTACTCATTAATTCCTTAATTTTGAAGGCCCTAGCCTTCAAAAGCTTCGTATTGCCTTATGAAAGATGACCAAAAAATACACTGTTCCTTCTGCGGTCGCGATAAGAAGGATACCAATGTGTTGATAGCCGGAATTACCGGACATATCTGTGATAGCTGTATTGCACAGGCAGGAGCCATTGTGAAGGAAGAGATCAATCCGAGTGGAGACGGCGAGATGAAATTCACTCTTCTCAAGCCCAAAGAGATCAAAGAGCATTTAGATGAATATGTCATCGGACAAGAGGAGGCGAAGAAGGTACTTTCGGTAGCTGTTTACAATCATTATAAAAGAATCTCTCAACCAACCTACGCAGGTGATATCGATATCGAAAAGTCGAATATCATGTTGGTAGGTGAAACCGGAACAGGAAAAACTCTATTGGCCAAGACCATTGCCAGAATGTTAGAAGTTCCTTTTTGTATTGCAGATGCAACTGTTCTAACTGAGGCTGGCTATGTTGGGGAAGATGTTGAAAGCATCCTTTCCAGATTGCTGCAAGCTGCCGATTATGATGTTCAGAAAGCGGAAAGAGGAATTGTTTTTATTGATGAGATCGATAAGATCGCAAGGAAATCCGACAATCCATCCATCACCAGAGATGTTTCGGGAGAAGGAGTTCAGCAAGCCCTGCTGAAGCTGTTGGAGGGGTCAACGGTAAGCGTACCACCTCAAGGTGGTAGAAAGCATCCGGAACAAAAGATGGTTTCTATCAATACCCAAAACATCTTGTTCATTTGTGGTGGAGCTTTTGATGGAATTCAAAAGGTGATCTCCAAGCGATTGAACACTAATGCAATTGGTTATAAGAATAAGAAGGACAATGAGATCTTGGACGAAGAGAATTTGTTGAGATATGTTAGTCCTCATGACATCAAATCCTATGGATTGATACCGGAATTGATCGGAAGGATACCTGTGATCACCTATTTAGATCCCTTGAGCAAAGAAGCTCTGAGAAGAATTCTTACCGAACCAAAGAATGCCATTATCAAGCAGTATATCAAACTCTTTGAATTGGATGATGTAGAGTTAAGCTTTGATAAGAAGGTATTAGACTTTATAGTTGAAAAGGCTGAAGACTATAAATTAGGCGCAAGAGGTTTGAGGTCCATTTGCGAAGCTATTATGCTAGATGCTATGTTCGAAGTTCCTACCAAGACCGAAAAGGAAAAACTGCACATCGATCTATCTTACGCCAAGGAGCGTTTCAAGAAATCTTCCCTGCAGAAGCTGAAAGTAGCTAGTTAAACTCCCTTATCTGCAACTATTTTCATAGTAAGTGGTATTGGTGCCGAAGGAACCGGTAGAAGTTTTTTCTATTGGGTAATTAAGTTCATTATAGACATAACTGATATCATAACTTTGGTTTTGATCTAAATTTCCATTGAGGATCAATCTATATTGAATGATGTTATGCCTATTAAAATAGGCCAGTCGGTTGAAATTCCCCGAAACTTTTTTATAAAAGGGGTTGATCTTGGTATCATAGACTATTTCCTGTCTATATTGATTGGAGTCTACTACTTGCCCATTTCTTTTACTAAGCACTATTTCTCTTAATAGGCCATCCTCAGTTTTTACTTCATATTCGTCTGTGAAAATATTGGCTTCAGCAGTGATTGTCTTCAACCCATTCTCATCATAGCTCATGGTTTCTCTTTTGTATAAAACTCCATTGTTAAAGAATTTAACTTC
>JAUIGQ010000115.1 GCA_030429925.1 Bacteroidia bacterium
GTCACGGGTGGACGGGGGGATACGCAACGTCGGCACGGGTCGGGGGCACGGCCATGTGCCGCCGGGACGATCTGCTCCGATTGATCGGACCCGGGTGCATGATCACCGGAATATTTTTTAGTCTGTCAAGATTCTCTCTCTTTAATCCATACAGATTATGGTATTCTCTCAGAGAAGGAAAGAGAGGTATGGAAGAATTATCTCCTCCACTTTGTCTTTCAAGCTGGATTCTAAGCATCATTGCAATGTCGCACCATTCCAATGTACTATCAAGATCATAGCTCTTTTTCACTCCCAAACTTTCAATGTATTTGGGCATTAAGGTAGGTGGGCCGCAAACAGTTACCTCTGCCCCTAGCTTTTGCAAGCAGAAAATATTGGAAAGCGCTACTCTTGAATGAAGGATATCGCCAATAATAGCTACTCTTTTCCCTTTTAGCTCACCTAGTTTCTCTCGCATACTGTATGCATCCAACAAAGCTTGTGTTGGGTGCTCATGAGCTCCATCCCCTGCATTCACGATCTGTGCATTGATATGTTTCGATAAGAATATTCCCGCACCGGGGTGAGGATGACGCATAACCACCATATCCACCTTCATTGCAAGAATGTTGTTCACCGTATCAATCAATGTTTCTCCCTTGGATACTGAAGATGCTGCAGCAGAGAAATTGATCACGTCTGCTGATAATCTCTTTTCTGCAAGCTCAAAAGATAGTTTCGTGCGAGTTGAATTCTCGAAAAAAAGATTTGCGATGGTGATATCTCTCAGTGAAGGCACCTTTTTGATGGGTCTATTAATTACCTCTTTGAAATTATCTGCTGTTGAGAAGATCAATTCTATATCTTCCTTCTTTAGATCTTTGATCCCTAGCAGATGATTTGTTGAGAGCTCTCCCATGCTATGATTTACCTCCTATCAAAATTACTTCATTCTTACCATCAGTTTCTTCCCATTTAGCCTCTACTCTTTCGCTCTGAAGGGAATCTACTTTGGTTCCCACATAATTCGGCTCAATTGGTAAGTGTCTGCTATACCTTCTGTCTACAAGTACTAGCAATTCTACCAGATCCGGTCTACCGTAGGCTAACATCGCATCCATTCCCGCTCTGATCGTTCTTCCTGTAAAGAGGACATCGTCTATCAAGACCACCTTCTTTCCTTCAATTATGAAATCAATGTTTGTCTTATTGGGAGTAAGAGGGTTATCCCTTCTTCTAAAGTCATCTCTAAAAAAGGTGGTATCCATGCTTCCCAGCTTGATATCATCTATCCTCAAGATCTCTTGCAAGTTTGCATGTATCCTTTTAGCCAAGAATATTCCCCTCGGTTGTAGACCAATTAGAACGGAATTCGAGAAGTTGTCGTGATTTTCAATGAGTTGAAAGCACAGCCTTTTAATACTGAGATCCAATTGAGTGCTGTCAAGTATCAGGCGTTTGCTCTTCATTGGGACATTGCAAATATAATCTATTCGCTCTAATTAATTCTTCTTATTTACTTTTTGACTGAAGAAGAGTGATCATAAACGATCTTCCATTCTCCATCCAGCTTTTTCCACAACAATGTATAATACCCCATCAGGGTGTCCTTTTCTCGTTCTAATTGCCATTTACCTAGTATATGAACATTGGATTGAGACAGTTCTTCATAGTTGATGTTTTCAAACTTCAATATCCCCATTGTCTTTTTGTCGGGATAAGACTTTTTATACTTTTCCAATGTATTTTGCCAACCGTATTGAGGTCCACTTCCCCCTATGAATAGAAGAGAATCAGACTTCCAGTATGCTTGCATAAAACCCTCTATATCTCCGCTGTTCCAAGCAACCTCCTGCTTGTTCATTATCTCTTGGATCACGGCTTGATCACTGGTCTGTGCTATGCCATCACTTATGGTGAATGCTATCAAGCAGTGGAGTATCAGTTTATTCATAAACAGGTAGTTCTAGTGGAAAGAATTCATTGTAATCTTTGAGAGCCTGGATCAGGTCGTTCGTCTTTCGCCTTTTGATCCTTTTATATCGGTGTTCCAAGATAGGCTCTTCTTCCATAAAAGGAATCAACTGCTCATCTGTAAGTGCATAGATCTGACCGTCTCTAACATCAATGAAAAGATGTTGTAGACTTTTACTATACTGGGTAACCGGAAATCCAAAGGCATCTACAGTTTGGAAACTGCTAACCAGAATAGCTGAAAAATGACTTAAGGTTCCAATATTGATCAACTTCCAATATGCATTATCATAAGAGATATAAATATTATCGGAAATACAAAACCCCCATATCTTTTCCGGATCAACCAGGATCATTTCCGCACTTGTATCACTCTCCATGTATAGATTAGCATCGTCCTTCTCTATGCTTCTTTGATAAGAGGGGGAGTTTCTTCTAAACTCCTCCAGACTCAAATAAACCCCCTCTTGAAAATCAAATCCAAGCTGATACATCCGTTCGTCATCTATTTGACCAAACAGCTGAAAGGATTGCAATAAGAGTAAGACTAGTATGTTCTTAAGTAGATTTAACATAGAAATACAAAACTATATTTCAGATAATTGTTTCATTCTTATAATCATATAGGAATTGAAACCAAGCAGTCATAAAAAGCAAGCTTATGAAAATAAATAGAATTATAACATTATTGTTCTTCTTAATAAGTGTTGGATCATGCGCTCAGGAAAAGAATACAAAGAATGAGACAAGCTATCAAGTAATTAAAACTGAAGAAGAGTGGAAAGAACAACTCACGGAACTTGAGTACGAAGTGCTAAGAGAAGAAGGAACGGAAAGAGCATTTTCAGGCAAGTATGTCGATTGGAAGAAGAAAGGAACTTTTGTTTGCAAAGCATGCGGAAATCCATTGTTCTCTTCTGAAACCAAATTCAAATCCGGAACAGGTTGGCCAAGCTTTTACACTTACAAGAACGATAACAGTGTCTTAGAGGTTCCCGATAATAAATATGGCTGGAACAGAGTTGAAGTAGAATGCAAGAAATGCGGCTCACACCTCGGCCATGTATTTGAAGACGGGCCAAAACCAACAGGTCTCAGATACTGTATAAACTCTGTTTCACTTGATTTTGTCGAAGAAGATTAAGTGCCAAAGAACTATCTTTATCGCATGAAACAAAGAGACAGGACCATTGCCTTTTTAGGAGCCATGTTAATGGCCTTTGGCATAGCAACAATTGATCTGGAAACTTCTACACTTGCTGATAATACCAAAGAGATTATTGCCATTGTAGCTGGGTTGATATTCTTGGTTATTTTTTACATCAATCGGTATAGAGATCGCAAATCTAAAGGCTGACATCGTAATTATTGGTGCAGGTGCAGCTGGACTTCATCTCTTGAACGCATTGCTGCAAAAGCCCAAATGGAGAGAAGGATCGATCCTGCTTATTGATCCCCTTGACGCTCCTAAAAGAACATGGTGTTTCTGGGAAAAAGACAAGGGGAGCTGGGACCAATTGACCTATAAAATTTGGGAGAAGGGAAATTTCTATGACCCAATGGGTAAGCTAGACTTACAGATGGAAGGCTACTCTTATAAAATGATCCGTTCAGAGGACTTTTTAGAGCACTTTCTTGATAAGATAAACCAATTTGAAAATCTCTCTTTGATCAAAGAAATAGCAACAGAAGTAGATATTACAAAAAAGGTTGTTAGCACTGAAAAGAATAAGATCGAAGCTGAATACATCTTTGACAGTCGATTTGGGCTTAGTGAAATTGAATCATGCGAACAGCCCACTGTTCTGCAGCACTTCAAAGGAAGATTGGTCAAGTCTTCTACACCCATATTCGATGAATCTACCTTCACAATGATGGATTTCAGGACTGTTTCCAATAGTCATTGTTCATTTGTATATGTGCTGCCATTTTCAGCTTATGAAGGCCTAGTCGAATACACTTTCTTTAGTCCGGAAGTTCTAAAGGAAGAGGAATATGATCAGTTGATCAACCATTACCTCCACAAGATCTATCCTGATGTCCAATTCTCAGAGATTGGTTCAGAGCAAGGAGTCATCCCCATGAGTACCTATGATTTTAGTCAGTACAATAGTTCCAGCTACTGCAAAATTGGAACAGCAGGAGGCTGGGTAAAACCATCCTCAGGATATTCCTTCAAAATGGCGGAAAAGAAAAGCAAGCAGTTAGTGGAAAACCTTTCCAATGGGAAAAGACTTGATCAGGGAGTAAAGTCTAAAAAATATCTCTTCTACGACAAAGTATTTCTGAGCATTCTTCAAAACGAAAACGAGCTGGGCAATCAGCTTTTCATTGAAATGTATAGAAAGAATCGAGCTTCCAAGATCTTTAAATTTCTCGACGAAGAAAGCTCTATCACTGAAGATCTTCAAATAATCCGTCGATTTAAGTCCAAGCCGTTTCTGAGGGCGATCAATAAAGAATTCCTCTAGAAAGTATGCAATTCAGACCGAATTTAATTAGCTTATTAGCATGATCAATGACGGCAAAATCATCAAGGGTAGAGGTTCTCAACAGAAGGCTGAAAATAAATTCAACAGGGATCAATATGTAAGAGAATTTGAGGAAGGATTAGATCTTGAACCGGAGATCAATACTTCTACACAACTGATTGAAGTTCACCCCAAGACGATCGTCAACAAGGTCGACAGTCCTGACCTAGGTCTCAACTACAGTATTAACCCCTATCAAGGTTGTGAGCATGGCTGCATCTATTGTTATGCTCGAAATTCTCATATGTATTGGGGATATGAACCCGCTATGGATTTTGAAAGCAAAATTCTCTACAAACCAAAAGCGGCCAAACTCTTAGAAGAGTGGCTCCAAAAAAAGAGCTGGAAGCCAAATGCAATTATGTTGTCGGGAAACACAGATTGCTATCAGCCTATTGAAGCAAAATTAAAGCTTACCAGATCATTGTTGAAGGTATTTCAATTGTATAAAAATCCGGTTGGTCTGATCACAAAAAACGCCCTGATCTGCCGAGATATAGATATTCTTAGGGAACTGGCTAAGGAAGACTTGGTGCATATTTTCATCAGTCTGACCTCCTTAGATGAGTCGTTGAGAAGAATCATGGAACCAAGAACCTCAACTTCAAAAATGAGGCTCAGCACCATTGAACTGCTAAGCAATGAAGGTATCCCCGTAGGGATAATGGCCGCACCGATCATTCCGGGACTGAATAGTCATGAAATACCAAAGATCGCAGAAGCAGCCTCCAATGCAGGAGCAAGAATAATGCGACATACCGTAGTCCGCCTCAACGGTTCCATTGCACCCATCTTTTGTGATTGGCTGAAAAAACACTTTCCCGACAGGTATAATAAAGTGATCCATCAAATAGAAGAACTTCACGGTGGGAAGTTAAACGACTCCAATTTTGGAAGAAGGATCAAAGGAGATGGGAATATCGCTGAAATGATCAGGCAGCTGATCAAACAAAGCGAAAAGAAGTTCTTTAAAGATCAGAAAATGCCTGAATACAATCTAGGTGCCTTTCAACTTCCGGGACAAAGTCTGCGCATTCCTGGTTTATGATCAGTTCTTCTTGAAGTGAAGATTGTGAAAATGGAAATCAGGGTTGGGAAGATCAATCTTAAATCCTTGAACCTCAGCGTTAGCATCAACCTCAAAAGTTATGAATCCCTCAGGTAAGAATTTGTCTTTGAACTTTACCCTATAAGTATTCTGCTGCCAGTGCTCCATTTCAGAGCTAAAAAGATCCTCAGCAGGGAGCAGCTTCAAGTATAGCTTACCTTTTCTATTCTCTACTATGGCTTTTCCATAAACAATATCCTCATACTCACCAACAAGATCTTCGGTATCAATATTTGCCTTCCCTTTACCTCTCTTCTCTGAACGCTGATCTCCTTTCTTATCAAGATAGGCCTTATACCTCTTTGAGAAGCCTAAATAAGTTTGGGCATAGTCCTTTTCGCTCTCTTTCCCTGTAAATTCATCAATAGCACTATACATTAAAGCAGTAGGCAAGGACGTTTCCCCATTAGAAAGGATGATTCCCCCTACCCCTTCAGTTGGAAGGATAAAGATCTTAGAAATATACCCAGGTAATCCACCTCCATGATAAGCCACTTTAGAAGAACCATAGTTCATAACAAACCATCCCAGAGCATAACCTTTGAACTCTGTTCCATTGCTAACATCAAAAGATGAAGGATTGATAGGTGTATGTAAGGAAAGTAATTTGGAGTGGGTTGCTTTGCTTAAGATCGTATCCTCCTTGTAGACTCCTCCGTTCAACCACATGCTGATCCAATGCGATAGATCGATGACATTGGAACTGATAGCTGCAGCTCCTCCTGAATTATCATAACTTCTGATCTCATCCAAACCACCTTTGGTATGAGGTAAAGCTTTGTTGGTTTCGCTTCTAAATCCATCAAAAGTGGCGTATGAATTACTCATCTCCAATGGCTTGAAGAATCTTTCTTTCATGAATTCTTCCCAACTCATGCCGCTCACCTCCTCTACCACCTCTCCGGCAATCAAGAACATGATATTCTGATATCCGTAGCGTGTTCTAAAGTCATAGGACATTTTATAATTTTCAAACCTTTCTATGATCTCTTCCCTGCTATAATTTGTTCCATACCAAAGCAGGTCTCCATCGAAGGTATTGAAGCCACTTCTATGACAAAGCAGGTCTTCAATGGTAAGCTGTGAGGCTACATACTCATCACTTAAACTGAAAGAGGGGATGTATTCGCTCACTCTATCGGTCCAATTCAATTTCCCTTCATCTACCAGCATACCAATGGCTGCCGCAGTAAATGCCTTACTGAGGGATGCAATAGCAAATACCGACTTGGTATCTATCTTCTCTGATTTATTGATGTCTTTAAGTCCGTACGCTTTATCAAACACTAACTCACCATCCTTGACGATGGCAATGCTCAAGCCCGGTAATTCAAAACTATCCACTGCATTAGCTACATATTTATCAAACTCAAGATGCTCTGAATTCTGAGCCGATACGGAAGAAACAATGAGAAGGGAAAAAATAAGTGAAACTATTCTGTGACGCATATATTCTATTTTTCTGAGAAGCAAGAAGTAAGATCAAAGAAAAAAGACAAAATTCAAAGTGAACATAAATCTGTTACTCTATTTATCTTGTTATCTGATTGGCTCGCTTACTCCCTCTGATTATTTGGTTAATTGATTATTTGCCAATTTAGTATGCTCCTTGGTATTTCCTTATGAACCACTCCAGGGCAAGAAGAAAGATCAAAATAAAGAATATCCATTTTAAATTGATAATATCTTCTACATCTTCGGTAGTATAGCTCAATGAACTGATATCTTCCCTTGATCGAAGTTCATTCACAAGTTCTTCTGCATTCAATTGAAAATAGTTCCTTGCACCACTTTTAAAAGCAATTTGGTAGAGCAAATTATGCTCAGCTACCAATTGAACACTTTCGATCTTGATCTCTCTTATACTAAATCTTCCACTTTGCTCTAGCCTTTTTTGATCGTAATCAGCATAAGCACGATAAGTGTAGTTTCCAATGTTCAATCCGGAGAGTTCAATAAAATAGGAGTTGGAAGTTCTATTGAATTGATAGTTGAATTGATTGCCATTTTCGTCTTCCACGATCATAAAAGCATCAGGGTCTGTAATAGGGTCATATGCCTTATTGAAAATTTGCAGATCAAACCTCAGCTTCTCATTCTCCATGATCTCCTTCTCATGACTAAGTCTGAAATAACTCTTATCAGCCTTTACAGATAGGTACTGGATGGTCTTAGAGATGAATTGATCAAACTGCTTATGATCACCGAATCTGGAAAAATTGTTGATCCTCCATCTCCATAATCCCTCTCCTAAGAAAACTCCTTCTTTTCTTTTATCATTCTGACTAAACACCAACAGTGGAAATTTGGTCGGTACGCTTCCGATCTGTTGCTTTAAAAGCACATAAGCCTGTTCAGTAATGCTGTAATTGGCTTGAGGCACTTTCACAGGCGGGTATGACTTCAGTGCATCTATTTGCTCAGCTGTTAATTTATACAATGGAAATGCAGACTCATATAAAGGATATACCTCATTTAAACTACGAGTTGGGTTAGCCGCCTGAATGCCAATTTTCAAACTGTTCAAATAGTTCCAATCTGTTGATTGATCTAAGAAGAAAAG
>JAUIGQ010000004.1 GCA_030429925.1 Bacteroidia bacterium
AAAGAGATTCAGTGAATTTCACTGAAGATTCCATTGCAGGTTTGGCTTCTTCTTTCCAACAGAATTGGCACAATGCACGTCATATCAAAGCTATTCCGGATAACAATAACAATAGTGGATGGACCGGTAATTCAAATGGTTGGATATTGTCTGAGAATATCTTTGGGGGAGTTCAACCATTGAGAAACCCTGCTGATGGAGGTCGTTCCGGACTAAATCCATTTGACCAAACCATTTCGGGAAGTGATGTAACTTATACAGACCTTAACCTGATTGGAAACTCAAGCGAATATTATGGAGTATTTAGGTTCAGATTTGAATCGGATGCTACAGTGACAGATGAAGGTTGGGCAATTGATGATTTCTGTTTAGAAACCATTGATCCGGGACGTTGTTTTGCGGTTGGCTTAGAAGAGCAATTGGCACTTAGAGGAGAATCTGAAGTGTATGTTGGTCAGAACATACCTAACCCTGCAAAGCAAACAACCTCTATTCCTTACATCTTACCTAAGAATGCCAATATGAGTGTTCGTGTGGTAAATGTGATGGGTCAGGAGATATATACTGAAACTTCTAGTAAACCAAAAGGTAGCGGATACATTGAATTGGACATTAGCAAATATGCTCAGGGAATCTACTACTATACCATAGATGTAGAAGGTGTACCTTATACCAAGAAAATGATCGTTACTAAGTGATAAACAGCTATTTACAATATAATTAATTCTAGAAAAGTTGACTTCGGTCAACTTTTCTGCGTAATTTTTGAACATGAAAAGGTCAATTTTTAGCTTCTTACTTACTTCATTCCTCCTTGGTTGGGGAGTTCAATCCTCTGCACAGATCAATGTATTAACTGAGGATTTTGAAGGGACTACTTTTAATGTAAGTAGTAGCTCTGCGAGTGGAAATAATAACAATGCATGGGCAATCAATTCCAATTATTCCACCAATGGAAGCAAATCAGATTCAGCCAAGGTGGCTCAAGGAGATACCCTCTATCTAGAGACCAATACTTTTAGCACAATAGGCTATACCAATGTGAATCTTTCGTTCGATCAGATCTGTAAGATTGACTTTTTTGATAGGGCCTATATAGAATACTCCACTAACAACGGAAATACTTGGACTAGGTTAACCAGCACAGAATACAATGGAAGTGGATTCTTTGGATCTTCCTACTTCTCCTCTGTAAGTTACCTTGATTGGAATCCCGGAAGTGCCACAGCCTTGCCTGCAAGTTCTTGGTGGAAATCCGAATCATTCGACTTAACAGCTACTGCCGGTAACTCTCAGGTTAAAGTAAGATGGATGCTGGTAGATGCTGACAATAATGGAGCAGTAAATAATTATGGATGGTTGCTTGACAATATCGTGGTAACTGCAGCTCCATGTGAATTGGTGCCTCCTACAATATCTATTTCCGGTACCATCTATCAAGGGGTGGTTTATTTTCAAGGTCCTTTCGGTATCAGCGCAAATATTACTGATGCAAGTGGAGTTGCTTCTGCTACTCTGACCTATACTGTCAATAGTGGAACAGCGGTTAATTTGAATATGAGCAATACCAGTGGAAATATTTGGCTGGCTTTGATCCCTGCAGCTTCAGTTGGAGATACCATTTGCTATACCATTACTGCAACAGATAATACTACATGTTCCAATACCGCTAGTCATCCTTCTTTAGGTTGTACACAATTTATTGTTGCTGCAAACCCACCGCCATCTTGTGTTGGAACACCTGTCTTTAATTTTAATTACTTAGAGTCCTTTGCTTCATTTACTCCTGGAAACGGAACCAATACTGTTGGCACTTTGCAAAACAATTGGATTAACGACAATTCTAATGACAGTCATGATTGGTATGTATGGAATAGAGGAACTGGTTCAGGAGGTACAGGACCTTCTGCAGATCATAGTCCCGGAGATGCTAACTATATGTATGTAGAAGCATCCGGTAATTCTAATGCCACTGCTATTTTGAACACTCCTTGTTATGACCTTACCAATCTGGTGGCTCCCAAATTTGACTTCTATTATCATATGTTAGGTGCGAGTATGGGAGAACTACATTTGGATATATTCTTTGGCGGACAATGGGTATTGGATGTAATGCCTGCTATTATTGGTGACCAAGGTTCTGCATGGAACTATAGAAGAGTTGATCTTTCACAGTATGCAGGTAATATTGTCAAGCTGAGATTTAGAGCCATTGTAGGAAATGGATTCCAATCTGATATAGCCATAGATGATATTGAGATCATAGAACCCTTAAGACATGATGTAGCTTTAACCAATATCTTCTCTCCAAGCGCAAATGGATGTGTTGGAACGGCCAATGAATTTGTGACTTTTGAGCTTGCTAGTTATGGTTCAATTCCGCTAGATACCATTCCAATGGCCTACAGAGTAAATGGTGGAGCGGTTGTAAGGGATACACTTTTTCAAAGAGTAACTGAAGATGATACCGTCAATTTCACCTTCCAACAAGCAGTGAATATGTCCACGATTGGTACTTATTCCTTTCAGTTTTGGTTGGAGTTGCCTAATGATCAAAATACTTCGAATGACAGTCTCCTTACCTATGCTCTTAGCACATCCAATGTCATTGGTCAGTTCCCCGATACGAACAACTTCGACAATTTTACAACCGGTACACCGGGTATGTTCATGGATGGCTGGTCAAACCAGCCTAATGGAGATACACATGATTGGTATGTGCATACAGGAGGAACTCCTTCTAATACCACCGGTCCGCCTGCCGACCATACAAGCGGAAATGGAAACTATTTATACATTGAAGCCACAGGATTTACAAATGAAACCGCCAATCTTCTTAGTAAGTGCTTGGATATTAATAATCTGAATCAGCCTGAACTTACCTTTTATTATCATATGTACGGAGTAGATATGGGAGAACTGCATTTGGATATCAATATCAATGGAATTGAAATCCAGGACATCATGATGCCAATAGTTGGAGATCAAGGTACCGCTTGGTTAAGCAGAACTATTGATCTTACTCCTTACAAAGGAAATATCAGACTTACCTTCAGAGGAATTGTAGGGAATAATTATCGATCTGACATCGCAATTGATGATGTAACCTTAAGAGATGCTAATCCGGTGGGTATAGAAGTGGTGGCTGAAGATGCAAAGCTTCACATCTATCCAAATCCAGCAAAGGATGAAGTTTATATTTCTGCAACTGGCTATAATACTAAAAGAGTTCAAGTATATAGCTCGGTTGGCACTTTGATCTGGGAAGGATCCATTCAGGCAAGAGAGTTAACTTTCTTGAATACCTCTGATTGGGCGAAAGGAGTTTACCAAATCCGTCTGATAGATGGAGAGCAGCAATTGATAGAAAAGTTAGTTGTTCAATAAAGCAGAGAAAGGTCTTCTAGCCTAGAAAGGTAAAGCTCCAAAACGCTAGAAAACTAGAATTAGATCTTGTTTTCTCGTATTTTCCCTTTCTTCTTGTCTTAGATTACCGGATGAATAGGATATGATCCCATCATCTCATTTACCTCTGTTTTTATCTTTTCGATGGAGGCAGTATCTTCTTCTGAGAGTTTCAAACTTCTATCCAAAAGATCAACAACATGAGGAATATGATCTTCTGTCAATCCACGACTAGTGATGGCAGGAGACCCTATTCTAATTCCAGAGGTTACAAAAGGAGATTTATCATCAAAGGGAACCATATTCTTATTGACGGTGATATCTACCATACCTAAGAGGGATTCGGCTGCTTTTCCTGTGATGTCTTTATTCCTTAGGTCGATCAAGAGGCAATGATTATCCGTTCCACCTGAGATCACATTGTAGTCTCTTTTCATGAGTTCCTCTCCCATCACCTTCGCATTCTTAACTACCTGAAGAGTATATTCCATGAAGGAATCAGACAATGCTTCTCCAAAAGCTACAGCTTTAGCAGCAATTACATGCTCAAGTGGTCCTCCTTGTGTTCCTGGGAATACTCCTGAGTCTAAGACTGAGGACATCATCCTTGGTGCTCCTTTAGGAGTAGTAAGTCCAAACGGATTCTCAAAATCCTGTCCCATCATGATGATCCCACCTCGAGGTCCACGAAGTGTTTTATGAGTTGTTGAAGTAACTACATGACAGTAGGGCAGTGGGTCGTTCAATATTCCTTTGGCTATTAATCCTGAGGGGTGAGAGATGTCTGCCAATAGAATTGCATTTACATCATCAGCAATTTCCCTTAATCTTTTATAATCCCAGTCTCTCGCATAAGAGGATGCTCCACATATGATCATTTTTGGTTGAACCTCCTTTGCCTTTGAAGCGACCTTATCGTAGTCAATAGTTCCGGTTTCTTTTTCCACACCATAGAAATGAGGTTGATAAAGCTTCCCTGAGAAGTTTACAGGCGATCCATGGGTAAGATGTCCACCGTGAGATAGATCAAAGCCTAAGATTACATCTCCTGGCTTCAAACAAGCAAGCATTACGGCTGCATTTGCTGTTGCTCCTGAATGAGGCTGAACATTGGCCCATTCCGCATTGAAAAGCTCTTTGATCCTGTCAATAGCCAATTGCTCTACTTCGTCTACCACTTCGCAGCCTCCATAATATCTCTTTCTGGGAAGGCCTTCTGCATATTTGTTGGTCAGCACTGATCCCATAGCATTTAGCACAGACTCACTAACATAGTTTTCAGAGGCGATCAACTCGATACCTCTCCTCTGTCTGTCCGCTTCTTTCTCTATTAATTCGGCAATTGCCTTGTCTCTGATCATAGGAGTTGAATATTTTGGATAAAAATAAGCAATGAAACTTTTACCCCATTACTTTTCATACTCTCTCTTCTCCCTATATTCGCACATATATTTTCAATTAGATGTTTTTCAATTCAATTGACTTTGCCATATTTCTACCAATAGTTTTTTTCCTCTATTGGTTTGTCTTCAAAAGTCATTTGAAACTACAAAACCTTTTGATCCTTATAGCTAGCTATGTTTTCTATGGATGGTGGGATTGGAGGTTTTTAACCTTGATATTCTTCAGTACAGTAGTTGATTATGTTGTAGGTATAAGACTTTCAAGAACTGAGGATAAGAAAATACGGAAACTACTTCTTGCAATCAGTATTACTGTCAATCTAGGTCTTCTGGGGTTTTTCAAATACTATAACTTCTTCATAGAGACATTTGTTGATGCCTTTTCCATCTTTGGATATCAGCTAAATGCGAATACCCTGAATATCATTTTACCTGTTGGGATAAGCTTCTATACTTTCCAAACACTTAGTTATTCAATAGATATTTACAAAAGGAGGATGGAGTTTTCAAAAGACTTTATCGCTTTTGCATCCTTTGTTAGCTTCTTTCCACAGCTAGTTGCAGGTCCTATTGAGAGAGCGACCAATTTACTTCCTCAGTTTCATCACAAGAGGTCATTTGATTCAAATAAGGCCTTAGATGGAGTTAGGCAGATCCTCTGGGGACTTTTTAAAAAGGTTGTTATTGCAGATAGCTGTGCGGTGATTGTTGATGGTATATTTAGTAATTACCATGACTATAGTGGATTAACCCTTTTTGCAGCGGCAGTTCTCTTTGCTTTTCAGATCTATGGAGACTTTTCCGGCTATTCGGATATAGCGATCGGTACCTCCAGATTATTTGGATTCAATCTAATGCAAAACTTTGCATTTCCATATTTCTCAAGAGACATAGCTGAGTTTTGGAGAAGATGGCATATCTCACTTTCTACCTGGTTTAGAGATTATTTATACATACCTCTTGGTGGAAGCAAAGGAGGGAGGTGGATGCAAGTCAGGAATACGTTCATCATTTTCATTGTCAGTGGTTTCTGGCATGGAGCCAATTGGACCTTCATTGCATGGGGAGCATTAAATGCGATCTATTTCTTACCCCTTCTTTTATTAGGCAAGAATCGAAGGAATCTGGGTATTGTTGCAGAGAATAGAGTATTTCCAACTTTAAAGGAGATTGGAATGATCCTTTTTACCTTCTTACTAACGGTGGTTGCTTGGGTATTCTTTAGATCGGCGAGTGTCACGGACGCTTTGAGCTTTTTAAAAAGCATATTGTCTTTTAGTTCACTAAATTTTGCTGAGGCTGATCAGGAAAGATTTGAAGTGCTGAAAGCATTATTGACTTTCTTCCTTCTAATAGAATGGTGGGGCAGGAAGTATCAGTTTGGTCTGCAAGTGATGGAGTATGTTTCATATAGGCTACTAAAGGTGTTGATATATAGCTTTATCATTTATTGTCTAATGATGTTCCTGAAAGTGGATGGATCTGCATTTATATATTTTCAATTCTGATGAAGGTGTTCTTTAAGAAAATATTAGTCTATGTGCTACTTTGTGGAATTACAGTCCATTTGCTTACCCTATTAAGTGGAAGGTATTTAAATACTTATTATAGACCCAATTTACATATCCCTTTAAAAGATTATGGGTTTACATATAGCAGGTTAAAAGAGGTCAAATCAAAAAATAAGATTGATGTATTGGTCTTGGGAAACTCCCATGCTTACAGAGGGTATGACCCTAGGATCTTTAAAAAGAGTGGTTTTGAGCTGTTCAATCTGGGTTCATCCTCTCAAACACCCTATCAGTCCAGATATCTATTAGAAGAGTATATTAATGCTCTAGACCCTTGTGTTGTGATCATAGAAACCAATCCATTGTACTTTGCGCTTGATGGTCAAGAATCGGCATTTGACATTTTGGCCAATGAAGCTTACAATTTCAGACTGATGAAGATGACTTCCAAGGTAAATTGTTATCCTTCCTATCTAGCCCATCATTTTGCTTTTATGAACAGTATACTTCCTGCAGATACGATCTCAGAACCAAGAGTAATTTGGAATGATGCATATGTGAATGGGGGCTTTGTAGAGAAAATAGATCCACTAGAGTTCAATAATCAGTTTCCATTTGATGCTTATTCCTTAATAGAAGAGCAGGTAGAAGAATTTCTGGCTATGACATCCTTTTTGAGAAAGATAGGTCAAGATTACAGAGTTGTATATGCACCTGTTACAATAAGGTTCTATGAGGAGTATGTAAATAGAATAGACATGAAAAGAGTGCTTGAAGCAAATGGAGAAAAGGTTTTAGATTTTAACCAATATACTGAATTGACAGATCAAGATCACTTCTATGATCTTCACCACCTGAATCAAAAGGGAGTTATTGCCTTTAACGAAAGGCTTATTGAAGAACTTCAGTTAAACTGTAACTGAGCTTTATATCATACGTTTTTTATAGAATCTTATCCTGAACATCCACAACAGGAAAGTGAATGCGTACACCAATAGTGTAAAGGTATAGGAATGATGGAAATCTAAAGTGTCCGGATAATACTTAACAATAAGTGCTAAAG
The DNA here is from genome assembly GCA_030429925.1 of Bacteroidia bacterium. Lineage (GTDB taxonomy): Bacteria > Bacteroidota > Bacteroidia > Flavobacteriales_E > Vicingaceae > UBA1494. The sequence continues at coordinate 7,383 of JAUIGQ010000004.1, forward strand.
AGATCACCCTAGCAACATTTAAAAAGTGGATCAAGACGATACCCGGTATAATGAAGAGAAGCTTCACCCACCATTTTCCTTTAAATACGATTACAAATGCGGCATAGAGTATAAACAAACTGAGTCCGTCACATGGATTGCCTATTACAACACCGGATGTTCCCTCAATACCCATATGATATTTATAGATACCATTGCTTTGCAAGAGTTCATAGCCTAAGAGCTGAATCCCTTTTTCAGCTGTAGAAATAATGCTTCCTATTAACCATTGATCAACGGAAGTGAATGGACTGAGGACATAATCATACAATCCTTGAAGAATAAGGTAGACCACAAGAAGCTTGATCACAAATTGAACGGCCTCTGAATTTGATTTATAAAAAGCTATTATTTTTTCTTTCATAGTCAATGAATGGTTTACTATCCCTCTACCTCTTCACTTTTTATATTGATGCTGCTTAATGCAATACTACTAATACTCAAGAACAAAAATAGAATTGGACTGTGGATCCAACCAATAAACATTCTAAGAATTGGATATACTTCAGAAAAGCTATAAAAGCTTATTCCAATTAGTCCTGTTATGATAGATATTGCTATAAGGAATCCATAACAGCATACAACAATATAATAAGGTAATTTATCTCTAAAACTGATCCTTAAACCAAGAGCCGTAGAGATCATGAAGAAAACAGAAAAGAGGATGGTGAGTAGATATTTGAATTTTACCAACTTTTGTATCGGCCAATTTTTTAGAGTGGTCAGCTCCATTGTTTTGGCGTAGAAGAATTCATCTCCTCTAATGATAGAATTGATGCTTCTGAAAAGTACCTCTCGATAATAGCTGCCTACAAAAAGAAGAAGGAGAAATAGAATCCAATATAATTTTGATTTCATATGCTCTTCTTATGATTTTTGTTTATGCCACTTTCTTAGCTACCAGATAAAAAGCTCCGCCTTTCATTAAATAGTTAAAGTGAGGTAGAAGTTCAAGAAGAACAAATGGAAAAATTATACTAAGAAAGAAAACCCTAATCGGTTTATTCTTGATCTTATAGATCCAAGATTCAATCCTTTTTGGTTTGCTGGCATTGGCTAGCAACCTCAAATGCACTCTGGGAATGACCTTCTTAAGAGATTTCTTTTCAAACTGAAAGTCGGTAATCTCTAATTGATGTCTGTTTAAGAGGATCTGTAGACTTTCTTTTGACCACTTATTGATATGGTTAGGTGGCATATCTGGGTGATTCAGAATCTCTTCTTGCTTGAACATAGCATCAGCATCGGGTACTGAAAGAATCAATTTGCCATTTGTCTTTAAGCGTTCACTTATGGATTGGATGACAACCTCTGACTCAGAAATATGCTCCAGCACTTGGAACATGCAGAAGTAATCAAATTGACCTTCGAGATCTTCAATACTCTTATGACCTTTTATTCCATTTTTGGCCAACTTTCCGATAGTAGTGCTTGATGATTCAATGGCATATCTATCAAAGTTGGAAGGTAGGTCTAATAAGAAGTTTCCTTCACCGGCTCCAATATCTACAATCCTTGCATTATTAGTTCCATTAATTTCCTTTAGGGCAAGACTATATTCCCATCGCCACTTTGGATAACCCATTTGCTCATGTAGAATGGAATAATACTTTTCATTACCTCCTAAAAATGGGATAGCAAAACCAAACTTACAGTTGGAGCATCTATAGATTTCACAATGGTCTTGTTGCCATAGATCTTCAATTACCTTCACAAGTCGCTTGAAACGATCCTTATTTCTGGTAGGAGGACAGATGATCTCTGCAGACTCTTTGGAAGAGTATTTATTGACAAGAGAGCAATCCTTAGAGTAACAAATTGGGCAAGAGATAGAATCATTCAACATTTTGGAGGATGTTGATGATAAATCTTTGATTTTATTCAAGATTCTTTGGAAGTATTGTATAGTTTTTTCCCACCATATGCTGCTCCAGCAAGCAATAGCCAAGATAAGCCTCCGTCAATAGGAACACAAGGAGGGGGAAAACAATTAGGCAATCCATCACCTCCTCCACCCGGGTCTGGCGGTTGAGCAATTAGGCTAGTAGTGCTAAGAAGCAAGGTAAAAAAGAGTAAGCTAAATAACTTCTTCATTGTAGATCTCAATTCTGCAGGTGCAAATATATCTGAATTACTTTACAGTTTCACAGTTTTGTTAAGTATTTCATCCTCAGATATAATCTGAATCAAATAAATACCATTTAATTCTTGCAATTGATTCAATTGCAACGTTCCACTTTTTTCTAGGCTGAATCGAGAAGGGGAAATAACTTCTTGCCCTGAAAGATTGTACACTCTAACTTCTGTCTGATGCTGATAGTCAGATTTGAAGCTATAATCTAGCCACCAACCATTTGTATTTGAACGCAATTCAAATACTTGATCTAGCTGTTGGCTGTATGAATCTGATGATTCCCCGTCCAGAGTTTTTTGACAGCTCTGATAATCTTTACTCACAATGAGTTCAAATCTTTTGAACTCACCTTCTTGAGAAGTAAAGGAGTAGGTTGGCTCAACTGAAAGATCGATAAGCGTATTTTCTACTTTATCTTTTAGGTAGATACAATCGTAATTGTCATAAACTGCAGTAAGATCACTTGCTTCAATAATGTAATCTGATTCTTTACCACTCTTCAATTCAAGAGGTATAATTTGTGTCAGATCCATATTATTTGTGCTGAAGGCGATCAAATCTTCTTCACTATTGTCGGCTTGTGAAGTTAGAGCTGGAACTTCCTTGATTGGACTGGGAAGATATTTAGCGTCAAATTCATCATAGGTCCTCAATGCATGTGGTGAAAATCTAACCAAAAGATCTTGATTTAGAGCACTGCCACTCTCTCTAATATTCAAATGAAAGGTGTTTCTTTTGACATTTGATCTTCTAAGGAAAGCTGATCCATGTGATTCTGATTTGTCAGACTCTTGGAAGGTAAATAGATCACTTCCGGGAGTGTCTTTCTCAACCCAGAAACCTTGTGAAGGAGCAATTAAGGTATTCGTTCCAAATGAAAAGACATTATAGGCACCGGTGCTACTATTGTAGATGTAAAAATCGGAATCGATATTGGTTTGATCCAAATTGTCGAAATCTATGAAACAGTGATAAGGGTTTCCAACAAGGTTCCAAGCACCTACTCCTCCCTCTAAAGTGACGGCTACATCACCTGATCCTGGAGTACCTTCGTATGCTAAAGTTGTGTCATTAAATGTAGATAAGGTAGTTGCCAAGTACAGCTCGTATCCAACCCCTTGTGTCATCACATCATTAATGTCGTCAATGGTATCGTGCTTACCAAGGGCTGCATTATAGGCATAGACAGAATAGAAGATTCCACCTCCGCCAACTGTAGCATTTCCATCTGCTCCGCCAGTCAAACCACTTAGATAAAGTTCATCATCTAGTTGAGCAAAAGTAGCTCCTTCTATAGGTGAACTGAAATTACCATAGTTAGCATTTCTAGTGCTAATATGTCTCTGCAAGATAAGCTCCCCTGTAAAAGGACTGTTGATGGAAGGCAAGATTTGAGAAATGGTGCTAGCATCAGAGGTCATGGTAGTAGAATTTGTACCTGAAACATCCAATCCGCCATTGCTAATTTGAAGATTGTTATCAATTTCCCAATCTCCTGTTGTTAAGATCAAAGGATCTGTGCAGTTGACATAAAGATTATGGAGTTCAACTGTTGATCCGGTTGAATTAGTAAAAGTTTGCTGGAAAGTAGTAGATACAGCAGCAATCGTACCGCTTCCTTTATTAAAAGTGGATGATAGAGTAAAGTCTCCACCCAGAGAAAGTGTATCTGAACCACTGAAGGTTAAACTTCCACTGCTTAAAACAAGATCATCTGCTGCTGCATTGGCATCAATGGTAACATTGTGATCAATTTGAACATTGTTTTCACTAGTTGGAATGCAATTACAATCCCAGGTAGCTGCAACATCCCAATCACCGTCATCATCTGATTTGATGTCACCAACTTTTTCTCCTAGAGTAAAAACTGTTGCATTGGAAACATCTAACCCATTAAATGTAACTGTAAGACTTCCAATATCAACACTTGATGCATTTACAATAGTAGTCCCACCATTAGCAAAATTACCATCTGTATCAATTAGTAATACGTAGTTGTTTGGGTTGGATCCCGGTAAAGCAGCCCCGTCAAAATCAACTACCAGATCAATGGTTCCAACATTTCCAGTTTCATCAAATGCCCAAGTCCTATTCCATCTTTGAGTAATGCCGGTAGGTACCGAAGTGCTGGCTCCAAAATTCCCATTGTTGTGACCTACTAATAGATATTCACCATTACCTAAGCCTGAAGGGTTGCTAAAAGTTATTCTGCCATCATTGTCTGCAGATGTCTGATTTCCATCAGCTTCTTGACCTATTCCGAAAACATCATGTCTGAAATTGGTCTTAAAACTGTATAGACCTTTCTCAGTAGTTTGACGATACTTGGCCCCCAAGTACTCAGCAACGATGTTCCTTTCTGCTGAATTAAGTAACTCATCAAAAACAACGATCTCTGCAACTTGTCCATCCAAGTGTAAATCGTAATTACCTGGAGTAAGTGCTCTTGCTCCTAAAACGGAAGAATTTAAATTATACAAGCTATTTCTAGTAGTAAATCCTGTTTTGGAAGAAGTATAAATTCTTTGAGTAGCTCCTGCAGGACCTCCTTCATCAGTGTAGATGAATAAACTATATGTGTTATTTGTTCTGCTCAATACATAAGGTTTCCATGGACTACTAGATCCAGTTCCAACGTGACCACTTCTGGTAAGAATAATATTTGAATCTGTTTGAAAGGCAATCTCATAAGCTGGAGAATTACTTGAAAATACCATAAAGGCCGAAATCTCTCCAGATTGAATATTAGTGGCAAGATCTAGTGCAGTAGTAGCTCCGTCAAATTCTACAGCAGGTTGTCCATTGACCTGACTAGTTCTAAAAATTGGACGAAAGCCCGGGGTTGCTTGACTGGCATCATTTGAATTTCCCGATCTATCAGGCCAAGTTGCAACAGGGTCGTTGTTTGTTAATCCAAGGTCATTGGCAGCTAGCCACACTTTTACGTTTGCACTAGTTCCAACTCCTCCAGGGCCTTGCTGAGCAAAACCACTAAGAGAAAATAGGACTAGAAGGATAGATGTTAAAAATTTCATCTCAATTGGTTAAAATAGAATTACAATATACTCCCAAAAAGGCAAAAATATTGAAATGACTTCAAATAATGGTGTTTTTACCTTATTTCTTTATTAAGATTCTCTCAATAAATCTCATTGAACAAGAGATATTTATGCTACGGAATTACTTTTATTATGTTTCAACTTACTGATTTTTTATAAAGAGCCTCTTTATTGAATGTCCGGTTATAAACTATATTGTTATAATTCAGGCATAATTACAGCCAATTAAAAAGGTTTAGTTTCTTTGCAAGTCCATAAATATATTTCAATTTGAGCCAGAAGCCTTTTCAAATAGATAGTAAGGAACTAATACCATATCTCATTAGGTATTGGTACCTTATAGTGATTGGACTTTCGATCGGGATCACCTATGCCTACTTCCAAGTTAGATATACTCCTTCAACCTATAGAGTTGATTCAAGAATGTTAGTTAAAGACGAATATTCATCTTGGGGACAAGAATACTTTCTTCCCGGAATGGAGTTGGTTAGCAGTAGAAATAGGTTGGTGAATGAAATTGGCATTATTAGGTCATTTCCATTAATGCTTAGAGTAGCCAATTCATTGGATTGGAATATTTCTTACCACAAGATCGGTGACATCAAGACCACTGAAATGTATCCGGATAGGGATTTCATAGTTGAGCCTTTAGATAAATGGCAGAGTCAGGCTACCTATTACCTTCAATTTGAAGATCGACATACTTTTAGGATTTCCAGAGATAAGGATAGCTTGGGTCAAAGACCTCTTCAGAAAGTAGGCGATAGGATTATTTACGGTGCAGATACTTTTAAGCTCGCTAAATCAATATCGGCCATTAGTATTAATGACAAGTATTCTTTTAAATTCAACAGAAGTGATATTTGGGCAAGGTATTTCCAATCGTCCCTAGGAATTAGTGTTGAAAATCAGGAATCTTCGATTTTACAGCTATCACACAATGGTCAATCCCCGGCCAAATCCATTGATTTTTTGAATGCCCTTATGAATAATTACATAGATTGGGGTGTAGAGCAAAACAATCAGATTGCTCAAAATACAATTGACTTTGTTGACAAACAATTGAGGGTGATCGCAGACTCCTTGATCATCACTGAATTTCGTTTGGAGAAATTTCAGAAAAACAATTTCAAGGAAAGAATATATGTAGGTGATGAAGAGCTGATCAGTGGAAAAGCATCCAACCTTGAGGAAGTAATAAGGTTGGAGGAAGAGTTGACAAAAAGAGGAGTTCAAAAGGAATACTATTCAGCCTTAATGAAAACTCTGAAAGAGAAGGATTTTACGGCTTTTCCTTCAGCTGCAGTCTTTGGTTTTGTCGATCCAAACATCGATATGATGATCGAAAACCTGATGGTGGCCCTTAAGGATAAGAACGAAGCATCTTCTAGCCTTAAGTCAGAGAGTAGCTATTCTCAAAGATTAGGAGAAGAAGTAAACGAAAGGAAAGAGGCTTTGTATAAAACTGCAGATGCCAATAGAGAGAAAGTAAAAGAGCTGATAGATTCACTTAGAAATAGGTTGAAGTTTGAAGAAGAAAAAGTGCTTCAAATTCCTCAAGAGCAAAGACAATACTTTAACCTAAAGAGGGAGAATAAACTTTTGAGTGACCTCTATACTTTCTTGTTAAATAAGAGATCAGAAGCAAGTATAGCCAAGGCGTCTAATTTGCCTAAAGCTCAAGTTCTAGATTTTGCAGATGCCTATAGGGTTCATTATTTAGGTCCCAAAAAATCAAATATTTATGTGTTATCCATCTTTTTAGGTCTATTTATTCCATCGGCAATCATCCTATTTTTATACCTTTTAAATAATAAGATTGTCAATCCTTCTGATCTGGAGAAGATCACCAGTATACCTTTGATCGGTTCTGTTGGATTCAAGAAGAAGATCGACAATAATTTAGTGGTTTCTACCAACTTGAAGTCAGTTCTTGCAGAATCATACAGAAGTATTCGAACGAACTTGAACTTCATGACGGAAGGAAATGATAAGGTGAAGATCCTTGTTACCTCTTCCATTAGTGGTGAAGGTAAGACCTTTACTTCTATCAACCTTGCAGCCATCTATGCTGCCAGCGGAAAAAGAACGATCTTGATTGGCGCAGACCTCCGAAAACCAAAAATCTTCAATGATTTTGGCCTGAGCAATGAGTTTGGATTAACCAACTTTTTAATTGGCACTGAAGAGCTTTCCAAGATAATTCAGCATACTTCAGTTGAAGGCTTGGATCTGATATCGGCTGGCCCCATTCCTCCAAACCCTGCTGAGCTTCTTGAGAACGAGCGACTGGATGAACTCATGCAAAAATTGGAGAAGTTGTACGATGCCATTATAATTGACTCACCCCCTCTCGGCCTTGTTACCGATGCACTTCTATTGAAAAAACACGCTGATGTTGCTGTCTACATTGTAAGACATAATTACACCAAGAAACAGCATCTACAAAATGTTTCTAAATTATACGAGGACAAGGTCATTAATAAACTGGCAATTGTTGTGAATGCCGTAGAGAACAAAAGAGGTATTTCTGCCTATTCTTATGGAAATTATGGAGCCTATGGTTACGGCTATGGTTACGGCTATGGCTATGGTTACTACACTGAAGATTCAAATGACTGATCGAGATTGAATTCTTTAAAGACTAAATCCTCTCTTGCATTTTTATGGGACTTTGGCGGAATACTAGCCAATCGAGGTAGTGGTTTCATTATTTCTATCTTTTTGGCCAGAATTCTTAGTCCGGAAGATTTTGGATTAGTAGGTATGTCAGTTGCCTTCATCTATATAACCCAAGCATTTGTAGATGCCGGTTTCACCTCTGCACTCATCCAGAATAAAGAGAATTCATCCTTAACCTATTCTTCTGTCTTTTTCATCAATTTGATATTAGGAATTATAGTGACGGCAATATTCGTTTTAACGGCCCCTTATATTGGAAGTTTTTATAATGAGCCCAGAGTGGCCACAATTATTCAAATACTATCTCTAACCTTTATCATTAATTCTTTCAACCAAGTGCAAATTGCCATTCTCTCAAGAAACCTAAATTTCAAGGCCTTGACCATCAGAGAAGTAATTGCCTCATCTACCTCTGGTATTGTTGCAATCATCGCGGCCTTTCAAGGTTTTGGAGTATATGCCTTGGTTGTACAAACACTTCTTGCGGCAATCATTAGAACCATTTTAATATGGGGAATTTCAGATTGGAGACCCTCATTTGCTTTTTCAATGGGGGAAGTGAAAAAGCTCTTTAGTTTTAGTTCTTATGTTTTCATAGATAGAGTAGTATCACAAACCTTTAGCAAACTGGATGTGATCCTGATCGGAAAGGTTTTTTCTCCAGCAACACTTGGCTTTTATTCAAGAGCTGTTTCACTCAAAGATCAAGTGACTTTATATTCCAGCTCTAGCATCAATCGAGTTTTTTACCCGGTTCTTTCATCATTGCAAGATGAGAAGGGCCAGTATGAAAGAGTCTACTACAAACTGATCTCAGTAGTGACCTCAGTTTCCTTCTTTATGACAGGCGTTTTGTTGATCCTCGGTGAACCGATCATTATCGGCCTGTTTGGCAGCAAATGGGCGCCTTCTGTTCCATTGTTTGAGATATTGGTCTTAGGTGTATGTATCTTTCCATTGAATGTGATGATGGTCAATGCTCTAATGAGCAAGGGCAAATCGAAGGAGAATTTCTTGATAGGGCTGGTCAGAAAGCTAATTAGATTGATTCCGCTCTTTATAGCCTTCTACTATGGACTGATTGAATTTACCATTGCTGAAGTGCTGATTAGCTATTTAGTTACTTTGCTCAATATTTATTTCCTCAAGAGGATAGTTCATTTATCGGTGAAAGTACATTTATATAAAATTTTCGAAGGGATGATCCTTTTTTTGCCCTTGGCTTTGATCTACTATTTCTTTGAAGTTGAATCAGTATTGTCAAGAATGATCATGGTTTCCATTTTTGTGAGCTTAACAGTAGCTTACAATTGGATCTTCAAATCTGAGTTATTCTTATTTACAGCAGAAAAGCTAAATAATTATAGGAGAAGAAGAGGATGAGTATCAAGAAGTGGAAAGCATTCTTAAGGAAGGAAGTTGTTTTACCTTTAAAAGCTAAGGGAAAACAAAAGATTTTTTGCATTGGATTCAATAAGACCGGCACAACTTCTCTAAAGAAGGCCATGTTAGACCTCGGTTATCAAGTAGGCAACCAAAGGGATGCAGAGCTTCTCTTACCAAATTATTTAGCTCAAGAATATCAAGGCATCATTAAGTATTGCAAATCTGCACAGTTCTTTCAAGACATTCCATTTAGTCTTCCGGAAACCTATAAGATATTGGAAGATAATTTTCCAAATTCAAAGTATATTCTAACCCTTAGAGATAGTCCTGAGCAATGGTATCATTCCCTCTGTAATTTTCACTCTAATTCCTTTTCAGAAGGCAAACTTCCCAATACTTATCAGCTGAAGAACATTGATTATGTATACAAAGGATTTTTATGGGACTCAATGAATGCCATCACTCCTCTGGATGAAAATGATCCTTATAAGAAGGAACCATTGATCAGAGCCTATAATGATCATATTGAAAATGTTCAGACCTTTTTCAAGTCTAAAGAAAAGTCATTACTTTCAATCAATCTAGCTGAGAAGGATAGCTACAAAAGATTAATAACATTCCTTGAGGTTGATTCAGATGAAAGTGACTTCCCTTGGGAAAATAAAACAAAGAAAAAAGTAGATTGAAATGATCCCGGTTACAAAACCATATATTCCGGATATTTCCAAATATCAGCAGTATGTTGCCTCAATTCTGAAGCGAGAATGGCTAACGAATAACGGTCCAAATGTCTTGGAGTTTGAGCAAAGATTGAGAGACTATCTGGATATAGAGAACCTTCTATTTGTAACCAACGGCACCATTGCTTTGCAGATAGCGATCAAGGCTCTAGAGCTAGAAGGGGAGGTTATTACTACAGCCTTTTCATACATCGCCACTACCAGCAGTCTTGTCTGGGAAGATTGCCAACCTGTTTTTGTAGATATAGACCCCAGAAGCCTAAATATTGATCCGAGCAAGATTGAAGCGGCAATTACCAACAAAACTACAGCGATCCTAGCAACACACTGTTTTGGAAATGCCTGTGAAATTGATGAGATTCAGAAGATTGCAGATAAATTCGATCTAAAGGTGATCTACGATGCGGCTCATTGCTTTGGAACAAAGTACAAGGGAAAAAGTATCTTCCAGTTTGGAGACATTACTATTACCAGTCTTCATGCAACTAAACTGATGCACTCAATTGAAGGGGGTATTGTTTTTTGTTCCGATAGAAAAGTGCTGGATAAAGTAAGCTTTATGAGGAATTTTGGTCATGATGGATATGAAGCTTTCAATGGGGTGGGAATCAATGGGAAGAATTCAGAATTTCACGCTGCTATGGGAATTTGTGTGCTAGATGATATTGAAGCAATTTTGGAGAGAAGAGCTTCCCAGAGCAAAATGTATGAAGAGTTATTACAATCATTCGAATTTGGATCTCAAAAAATAACGAATGACTGTGAATTCAATCACGCTTATTACCCAATTATCTTGAAGGATGAAGAACAATTGCTAAGGGTCAAAAGCGAACTTGAGAAAAATGAGATATACCCAAGAAGGTATTTTTATCCGCCATTGAATAAACTTCAATACGTGAATTCTGCAACTTGTGAAATTGCCGAATCCATTTCATCCAGGATATTGTGTTTACCTCTTTACCATTCATTAAAAATCGAAGAGATCAAGTCAATCATAGATTTGATCCATGCTTCTATTAACACAAGCAGCAAAACCATTGAAGAAATATGAAGTGTCTAATCTGCAATAGTGATTCGGAGTTTTTGACAAGAAAAAACTACGAAGGTGACTTTAAGATCCTATTGGAGCAAAATACCTATATGAAGTGCCCCCAATGCGGGTTTAGCTTTTCGAAAACCATCCAGGAAATGAGTGATCTGGAATGGGAGGAGTTAAATTTTGGATTTCATAAATTGTTAGAGTCTCAGAAGTTTACAGACGATATCAATCAACCACCTTATATTCACCAAGCTAATTTGATCAATATCCTATCAAAACTTGGACTAATTGACTTGCAGCATTCATTGGATTATGCTGGGGGACACGGAACCTTGACGAAGATCCTCAGGAATTATTACGGTTCGGATCTTCCCGTTTACGATCCCTATGTGCAAGATGACAATTCCAATTCTCTCCATTACATAGAAGAGATAAAGGGTAAGAAGTTTAAGTTCATCAATTGCAGTGCGCTTTTTGAGCACATTAGATCTGAATCAGATCTAGATGAAATTGCATCCTTGGTTGATGAAGATGGAGTCTTGATGATCCATACTGTAATATGTGAAAATATTCCGGCGGATCCTAATTGGTTTTATTTTGTCCCTCCGGTTCATAGTGCATTCTTTACAAATAAGAGCATGGATATCTGGATGGAAAAATGGAATTTCTCAGCTTCAGTTTATTGCAAAGACGCCAAATCATGGCTATTATTCAAAAAGGATTCTGAAGCACTTCAAAATTCCATCAAAGAGGTTAATTCATTATTGCAGTCGCAATTCTTAATTCACAAGAAAGGATTCGTTGATTATTGGAAAGGGTTTTAGTATGCTGATCGTTGGAGCAAAAGGTTTTGCCAAAGAAGTTTTGGAAGTATTGCATCAAAATAATGATGCCGAAGGAAGTGTGTTCTATGACGACCTTAGCACTGATCTTCCGGAAAAACTTTTTTCAAAGTTTCCCATCTTAAGGAACATAGAGGAATTGACCGCTTTCAAGGTAGAAAATGAACTCAACAATTTTACACTTGGAATAGGAAATCCTAAGAATAGGTTTAAAATGTCTCAAAAGTTCAAGTCAATGGGTATGGTGCTCAGTTCAACTATTTCTCCAAAAGCCACTATCGGGCATTATGATGTTGAAATAGGAGAGGGGGTTAATTGCATGTCTGGGGTTGTGATAACAAATAGCATAAAGATCTTTGAAGGCTGCTTGCTGAACTTGAATGCTACCATAGGGCATGACTCCGTTTTAGAGCAGTATGTAGAGTTATCACCCGGTGTTCATATTTCAGGGAACTGCCATATAGGGGAATTTACAGTTCTTGGAACCAATGCAACCGTCTTGCCCGGTGTAAGAGTAGGAAAGAATTGTGTCATTGGAGCAGGGGCCGTGGTGAATGTGGATATTCCGGATTCAAGTCTGGCGGTGGGTGTTCCTGCAAAAGTGATCAAATCGTTATTATAAAATGAAAAGTGCTCCCAAGGTATCTATAAGTGTCATTACTTATAAGCATGCACCTTTTCTTAGCCAAACCATTGAGGGCATCCTTGCTCAAGAGGCAGATTTTCCTATCCAATGTATCATTTCTGATGATCATTCTCCTGATCAGACAGAGCAAGTGGTAGGTGAATCCTTGATTGGGCAACCCAACCGTGAAAGGATCAGCTATGTAAAACAAGCAAGTAATCTTGGAATGTCTAAGAACTTTGCTTGGACTTTGGAGCAATTGGATGGAAACTATTTGGCCATTTGCGAAGGAGATGATTATTGGACTGATCCAAACAAGTTGAAAAAGCAGATTGATCTGCTAGAAGCTAACCCTGATTGCAGCGTTTCATTTCACAATGTGAAGATTGTAGATCAGGAAGATCAAGAAAAAGGCTTGATATACACTGAACCGGTAAAAAGCAAGATAGGTCTGTGTGAGTATTTGAGTTCAACGGTCTATGCAAAGACCTGTTCTTTACTTATTCGATTAACCGATGACCTCAGGTCTAGGATCAAAGAGATTCCTTTGGAATTACTTTGTGATGCTACATTAGTGCCACTATGTCTGGAAAAGGGTCAGTATTGCATCTATTCAGAAGATATCATGGCTGCTTATAGGGTCCACTCCGGTGGAGTATGGAGTCTGGTGAGCGAAGAAAAAAGACTTGAGGATCATTTGAAAATCGCCAATTTTAAACTACAACGATATGCTGATATTTGTGATCTCTCCGATATTCTGAGCACTGTAAAAGCAATTTTGTTCAAACTAATTCTAATCAATCTTAGAAAGTTTCAGTTGATAAAGAGTAAAGCCTACATGAAACAATCCAAACAATTGAATGTAAAATTGCCTTGGAAACAAAAAGCTAGGCTGATCAAACGGTACCTTTTTTCATAAAATAAAATGATCGGAATTATAGATTACGGGGCAGGAAACATCAGATCCATTCACAATATGTTGAAGAGGCTCGGTTTCGATTCCTTTATTAGTGGCAAGAAGGAGGAACTTGAATCTGCTGATAAGCTGATTTTGCCAGGAGTGGGACATTTTGATCATGGAATGAAACAATTGCATTCAAGGAATCTTACAGCAATGTTACATCAAAGAGTAATGGAAGAAAAAGTTCCCATTTTGGGTATTTGTTTAGGTGCCCAATTACTTGGACAAGGAAGTGAAGAAGGAAATGAAGCAGGTTTAGGCTGGGTGGATATGAAGGTAGTCGCTTTTGATAAGAAGAAGCTCGGTCAAGAGCTGAAGATCCCGCATATGGGATGGAATTATATTCAACAACTCAAAAGTTCAAAGATATTGGGCGATGAAAAGGAAGAAAGAAGGTTCTACTTTGTTCATTCCTATCATATGTTGCCTTTAGATCCATCCCTCGGACTTTGTTCTACCAAATATGGATATGAATTCATTTCAGCCATCTCCAAGGATAATATCATTGGTGTTCAATTTCACCCTGAAAAGAGTCATCAATTTGGGATGAAGATCATGAAAAACTTTGCTCAATTATGACAGGACGCTTTCCAAATCTATTGGTCATTGGAGCAATGAAATCAGGCACAACTTCATTGCATGATTATTTGAGTGTTCATCCGGATATATTCATGTCAACTCCCAAAGAGATCCATTATTATGCAGATGAATTCTTCTCAAAATGGAATGAAGAAAAGTATAAGAACTTCTTTAGAACAGATAAAAAGTACGCGGGTACTAGTCCACAATCCTATACAAAATGTCATAACAAATATTATCAGCACATTCCGGAACGAATTCACAAGGATACGCCTGATGTTAAGCTGATATACATTGTAAGAGATCCCATCGAAAGGTATAAATCACATGTATTGGAAAGCTATTACTGTGATGTGATGGAAGACATTCTATATAGCAAGGAGAGCGGTCATTATTATAAGACTAGTCTGTATGCATTTCAGTTGGAAAAGTATCTGGAGTTCTTTTCCATGAAGCAGATCCATATTGTTGAACTTGAGGAATTGCAGTCGAACCCTTTAGACTGTATGAACGAGATCTTCACTTTTTTAGGATTGGAACCTCTACAAAATGGGGATCCTTTTACAGAAATTAAGAACACAGCTGATAGCAAGGGGATTCCTAAGGTAATTCGACAAAAAATGATCTATCGATTGGCCAAGAAGATACATTTTCCTGCTTATCAAAAGCTGGCAAGAAAGTTCTCCAGTAAATTCATGAGTAAACAGGTAGTTAAGCCTCAATTGTCTGAAGAAGAAATGACAAAGCTAAAAGCGTTGTTTAGAGAGGATACCCAGAAACTTCGTTCATTGACGAATAAAAAATTCGATAAATGGAGTATTTGAACAGGGTGATACCGGTGCTCACCATTGCCTCTTCAAAGTTGGTCAAAACTGTTGAGTTTAATAAGCCAAAATATATAGGCGACCCAATCAATGCAGTCAAGATCTTCAATGATAAAATGGTAGATGAGGTAGTTCTTTTAGACATTACTGCCAGCAGAGAAAATAGAGAGCCGAATTACGAAAAGATCCAAGAGATCTGCGGAGAGGCCTTTATGCCTTTTGCATACGGAGGGGGAATCAAGAGCTTGGATCAGATCGAAAAACTGTTTAGCCTGGGAATTGAAAAAGTAGTCTTGAATTCTGTCTTGGCGGAAAATATTGATCTCATTCATAAGGCCTCATCCATCTTTGGATCTCAAAGTATTGTTGCCTCTATTGATGTGAAAAAGAATATTCTTGGAAAGTACTCCATCTATACTCAATCTGCTAAGAAGAAATTAAAAACTCCTTTACCTCAATTCTTAAAACTTGTTGAAGGGGCTGGAGCAGGTGAACTGTTCTTAAACTCCATCAACAGGGACGGAACCTTCAAAGGCTATGATCTTGAACTGATTCGGCAAATTTCAAAAGAACTATCAATCCCAGTGGTAGCATGCGGAGGAGCAGGTTCTGTTGAAGATTTAAAGGCGGGAATCAAAGCGGGTGCTTCTGCTGTGGCTGCTTCTAGTATTTTTGTGTTCAAAAGCAAGAACAGGGGAATACTGATCAATTATCCAGATTGGAATACGATCCAATCTATTTCAGTTTGATCTTAAAGTTGTTTTTTTGCCATTCATTTCTTGTTAAATTATTATGAGAGAATTTAGGAGATGCAGCAAAACAGTGCTGGATAATATTGCAGACGATGTTATTACATTCGATGAGAATGGGGTTTGCAATTATTACTATGAATACCAGCAAAAGGCGAAGGAAAAGCTGGTACATGGCGAGGAGGGAAAGAGACTTTGGCAAAGCAAAGTGGAAGAGATAAAGAGGGTCGGACAAAGAAAGACCTACGATTGTATCATTGGAGTGAGCGGAGGTGTAGATAGCACCTATGTTGCTTATCTGATCAAAGAGGCAAAGCTCAGACCGTTGATCGTTCATTTCGACAATGGTTGGAATTCAGAAATTGCTGTTCAGAACATCAATAATATCGTTGAGGCATTAGAGGGTGATCTGTATTCTTTGGTTGTAGATTGGGAGGAATTTCGCGACTTGCAACGTGCTTATATCAAGGCGGGCGTTGTTGATATTGAAGTTTTAACAGATCATGCTATTATTGGCACATTGTATAGACTAGCTGCCAAACACAACATCCGATACATCATTAGCGGAACCAATGTAGAAACAGAATATGTAATGCCAAAAAGCTGGATCTACAACAAATTGGATTCTATTAATATTAAAGATATCCATCAACACTATGGAGAGATGGAATTAAGCTCTTATCCTATCTTTTCCATCCTCAGAAAGAAGTTCCTGAACAAGCTCAAAAAGCTAGAAATTGTTACTCCTTTGAATTGGGAGTCTTACAATAAGGAGGAAGTGAAAAAGAAGATCACTCATGAAATGGGGTGGACAGACTACGGAGGAAAGCACCATGAATCTGTTTTTACCAAATTCTATCAGAACTATATACTTCCACAGAAATTCAAGATCGACAAAAGAAAGGCGCATTTGTCTAATCTCATTTGCTCTGGCCAAATGAGCAGAGAAGAAGCCCTGCGTCTTTTAGAAGAGCCGATCTATGATCCAAAGGAATTGAAGATCGATAAGGAGTATGTACTAAAGAAATTGGGTTTTACAGAAGCAGAGTTTGATGCAATGATGAAGGAAAAGCCAAGAAGGCATGAAGACTTTAAAACAGAAGGGCCGATTGGAGATCATTTTCCTCTTCTAAAGCCTATTAAAACAATCTACAGAATATTTAAGTAAATGAATTTAAGAGCTAAGAGAATTCTGCTCGTCTCCCCAAATTACTGGGGTAAAATGCACATCTCTAAGCATCATTACGCTCTTGAACTCGCTGCCAGAGGTAATCAAGTTTTCTTTTTGAATCCGCCTTCTTTGAAGGGTCCCTTCTTGAAAAGCCAAAGAGTAAATGAGAATCTTTCCTTGATTTCATATTATCCAATATTCAGAGCAAAGAAATATTTACCAGCTTTTATCTACAATTTTCTCATCTATATTCAGATTCGAATGATTGAGAGGGTGATTGGAGGAAATATCGATATCCTTTGGTCATTTACAAGTACCATTTTTTTTCATCTGAAATGGTTCAATGCTAAATTTAGATTCTATCATCCGGTTGATCAGCTGAATGGTCAAGATGCGGTAGATATAGGAAGAGAAGCTGACTTGATTTTTAGTTGCTCCAACTTTATAATTGCTGAGCTGACTGAACTTCAAGAGAAGGTTCATCTTATACCACATGGGTTGGCCTCTCATTTTTTAACCAGCCATAATGAAGATAGATCCAAAGACAAGATAAAGGTTGCCTATGTTGGAAATCTATGGATGCAACAATTGGATCGTGAGCTATTGCGCACTCTTATTGAAAAGAATGCTGAGGTAGATTTTGAATTTTTCGGTGCATACTTGGCCGAAGAATCCAATGTCTCTGCCTGGGTAACTCCAGCCAGCATAGATTTTATAGAGTTCCTAAAGCGTTCAAAGAATGTTCAGCTTCATGGAGCAGTAGATTCTAATGAATTACCAGAATTTTTTAAAGAGGTAGACCTCTTTTTACTTGCCTATAAGAAAGATGAGATCAATAAGATTTCCAATTCCCATAAGCTGCTTGAATATCTCTCTACAGGAAAGACAGTATTGTCAACCTCGGTTGAAGAGTACGAATCTTCTGGATTGATTGAAATAGCTAAAGATCAGCAGCAGTACATGATGAAATTCCAAGAGATCATCTCGAATCTGGAAAGATTTAATTCCAAAGATGAAATTGAAAAGAGAATACAGTTTGCCAGAAGTCGCAGTTATCAAAATAATATTTTGAAAATTGAGACGATCCTGAAAGACTACATCAAGAAAAATAAACCAGCATGAAGTTACGATCCATCTTAAGATTCATCTACAACCATCCTCTCAACCAGAAAAGAAAACTGAGGGCCATTGCTCAATTCTTCTATTGGCAATTCTATAGCCGTTTGATCGGTGGGAAGAAGGTGCATCGGTTTACGGATCGGTCGAAGCTATATATTAGCAAAGGTATGACAGCCGCCACCGGAAACTATTACTGTGGTTTGTTGGAAGTGTATGAAATGTCTTTCTTGCTACACTTTTTAAAAGAGGATGACCTCTTTGCAGATATCGGAGCCAATATAGGTAGCTATACCATCCTGGCATCTGCTCATGCGAGGGCTAGATCCGTATCCTTTGAGCCTTCCCCCTTCACCTTTGAGCATTTGAAAGAGAACATCGCACTGAATGCGATTGCCGATAAGGTTGAATTACTCAATCTGGCCGTTGGAGAGGAGGATGGAATTTTGAAGTTTACAAAAGGTCTGGATACGGTCAATCATATCGCAACAAATGACAATAACCCCACTATAGATGTAAAAGTGGTTAGATTGGACGATCAGTTGAAAGAGGTTCCCTCCCTGATGAAGATCGATGTGGAAGGCTTTGAAACGCCTGTGATAAAAGGAGGAATGAGGGTGTTGAAAGATCCAAAGCTAAAGGCGATCATTATGGAGCTGAACGGTTCCGGAAGGAAATACGGATTTAATGAGGATGAGATCTTGATCAATTTAAAGGAACTTGGATTTGAAGAGTTCTCTTATGACCCTTTTGAAAGAAGATTGATCCCGGTCAATCATAATTCAGATAATACCATATTCATCCGTGATGTGGAGGCAGTGCAAAAAAGATTGATGGATTCCGAACCGATTTCCATCAATGGGATGAGCTATTGATCAGTGCCAAGAACTTATCTTTCTACCAAGGAACTCTTCCAGTTCATCAATGCTACTTTGAAAGTATTTTTTTCTAATGCTTGCTTTCTCTTCAGGACTTAATTTCTCAGTCTTGGTATAGCTAGCTTTATTGAAGCTATTTTTTAAGGAATGCACCACTCCTTTTCCAAAGATCTTCTTGACCAAGTTGATCACTAGCCTCAGATCATTTTGAATGAAATACTTCAGCTTAACGAGCAACTTTGAACGGGGAGCCAGGCTTGGGTTGCTCTTTACATTGTTCTGATAGAAATCTACTAGTTGGATCCCAAGGAAAGATTCTAGCTCTTCTAGGGCTTTTGGTTGCCTTTCAATGAATAATTCCTCAAAGATGATGATGTGAATGTTCTTTCTGTCGAAGTACTCTAAGTAGCGCTGGATCTGAGGAAGGTAGATGCTTCTGCTGATATAGTTAGCAGGAGTGTACCAGTTTTTGAATGTGCTCATTGACAAGTCTATATATTCTTCCTTAAGTACTTTTTCAAATGAAGTGGATGATTCAACCCCGTTCATTCGGTAGAAATTGAATTGAGAATAGGCTCTGGCAACTGGTTCTCTCAATAAGAAGATGATCTTGGTATCTGGGCCTAGATCCTTGTATATTCTTTCTGCTGTCCAAGAGTAAGCCATATAGTCAGGTGTGATATCCCCTATATATCGCTGACCTTCATATCCATTGAAATGATCCAGGTACCAATTCAGCCCTTTTTCATAATGCTCATCTCTGTGAAAATATTTGATTTCCTTATGTGGAAGATAGAAATCAGGGTACATTTGCAGCTTATCATAAAAGGTAGTAGTGCCTGCTTTTTGTGCGCCAACTACGATAAGATTTGGAAGGTTTTTTTTCAAATTTTTGGATCTTGAGATCTATATATGAATTGCAGATCAAGCTGTCAAATATACAATACTCTAAATATTGTTAATGCCCTTTTATTCTACCATCAACTGAACCAATATTAGATCCTTTGAAAAGAATTCTCCTCATCTCTAGTGTAGCTGTTTCAATGAATCCAAGACTGCTGAAGAATTATCTCTTTTATAGGAGAAAGGGGTATGATTGTGAAATTCTGGCATTCAAACTTGGAAACTGGACAGATCAGATTGATATTGAGTTAGTAGAACAATATGATCTTCGGGTCACTTATTTGGATGCAAGCAGAAACTCTATGCTGGAATGGCTAAAGACATCATTTCTTCATCTATTTTATAGTTATGTAGAACATTTTTCAAAATCCTTGAAGGTAACCTCCTATGTTTCTAACAAGAGAAGCATTCAGATCTTAGGTCACTTGAAAAAAAGTCGTTCAAAGTACGATTTGATTGAAGCTCACACATTGGCTACCTTGTATCCAGCTTACAAATATGCTTCTCAAATGCAAGTTCCATTCATTTTCGACATAGAGGATTTCCATCCCTATGAGCATATTTCTGCCAATGCTCTTTCGGAGCGCAAAAGGAGAGAGAAGATCATGCGAGAGTGTTTGTTGCATGCTGATCATATTACTACTGCATCCCCTTTGATCTCGGAGAAGACGAAAGAGTTGATCCCCCAAAAAGCCAATCAGGTGCAAACCATCAACAATTCCTTTTATCAGGAGGAGTTTGTTCTTGTTGCAGACGGTGAAAAGATTCCCGAGAATAGCAAAGTAAAATTGGTTTGGTTCTCTCAATACATCTCCTTTGGCAGAGGGTTGGAGCTAGTTGTTGAAGCTTTGCAGGGGGATCATCAAAATTTCGAATTGACCTTGATTGGAAGCATTGATCAGGCTTTTGCCGATCATTACCGTTTACAGGAAGCTGATCATATCAAGATCATTCCACCGTTGAAACAACTCGACTTGCATTCATTATTAGGTGAATTTGACGTCGGTTTGGCTTTGGAATTATCTAATAGGGATGCAAATAGAGACATTTGTCTAACCAATAAACTATTTGCATATGTACAATCCGGCCTTTTTGTGCTGGCAACCAATACTTCTGCACAGATCAAGTTCATTGAGAGCCATGAGGATTTTGGTGTACTTGCAGATCAGCATACGGATGCAATAGGCAATGAATTGAGATCAATTCAAGAGAATATACAGGCGATTAGAGAGAGTAAGGAGAAAAGATACCATGAGGCTAGAGCTCTTTCATTTGATGTAGAATCCCAAAAATTGTTAGAAGTTATCGAATCTTGCCTTTCATGAAATTACTGATTATAGCTCCACATTTTCCTCCCTCCTCCATGCCTCCTTCTCAAAGAGTTAGACTCATATTACCCCATATGAGAGAAGAAGGGGTAGAGCCCGTCATTTTGACAACTGATCCTTCCAATAGGTCGGATACTAATGATCCTTGGATGCTGGAGCTGGTAGGAGAAGATTTTGAGCTACGTACCATTCCTGCTGTATCCAAGAAGATCACCTCACTTTTCAAAGTCAACGATCTGGGATTGAGATTACTTCCTTTCTTGGCTAAACATCTCTGGTTGAAGGTCAACAAAAAGGAGATCGACTTTATCCTATATCTTGTTCCTCCTTGGTATATTCTCACTATTGCCCCGCTTACTAAGCTGATAAATGGTGTTCCCTATGCAATTGATTTCATCGATCCTTGGGTGAGTGAATCTTCGGATAAGAAGAATTGGGGATTGAAAAAGAAATTGAATCACGCTATTGGAAAGTTTTTCGAAAAACGTGCCTGTGAGCAAGCAAGCTTGATCTTTAGCGTATCTAAAGGCATCAGCGATCATTTATTGGAAAAGTATCCAAAGTTAAAGGCAGAATCTCTGTTGGCTATTCCTTACGGGGTAGAGAGAAAGGATTATCAACTAGTTCAAAAAGAGGGAAAGATCAATCCGATCTTTCAAATCACCTATGTTGGAGCAGTTTGGCCTGATGCATATCCTGTGCTAGATGCTTTATTTGCCGCCTTTTCTAAACTCGACTTTGATTTTAGAGCAAGCTTTATTGGAACCTCTTATGTTAGGAATACAGGCAAGAATACTGAGTTACAAAGGTTAAAAGAAGTGTATGGATTGGAAGATAAGATTGAGGACGATCCAAATCGAGTGACCTATAAAGAGGCAATACAACTGCAATTGAATGCAGATATCCTACTTCTTTTTGGAGGCATGCAAGCCTATTATGCTGCTTCAAAACTATTTGGAATGATTGCATCAGGGAAGCCATTTGTTGCATTTTTACACAGAGATTCTTTCCCTGCAGAAATATTGAAGAAGATCAAATTTCCCTATCTGGTTGAATATAGTAATGAAGAAAATGATCAACCTTTGAATCACCTTGAGGAATTGACTTCTAAGTTGATGGAGGTTTATAGCGATTTCTCTAATTTTGAACCCTTTAATTTGGAGAACCCAATTTTGCAGCAATACACAGCAAATAGCATGTGTAAGCAATTCGTTTCCCCTATCAAAGACTATCTGAAGAATGAATTATCTAGAGAAGCTCAATAATAAGAAAGTACTAGTTACCGGTGGTCTTGGATTCGTTGGCCATAATTTGGTCAAACGCCTCTTACATGAATTCAACTGTCAGGTCATTGTTGTTGATGATTGCTCAAACAGCAAGGAAGAAATTCTTGGTGAGGATATTCAAAAGGTGAGATTTCATAAAGCGTCTGTATTAGATCAAGACTTGATGAGTGAGCTTATCGAAGAAGTGAATATTGTTTTCCACTTGGCGTGCAAACAGATCTCGGCAAGCGGAAGTGATCCAAAACTGGATCTTCAGGTAAATGCCCAGAGCACCTTGGAAATCTTGGAAAAGATCAGACATTCTAAGCTGCCTCTATTAGAGCGATTCGTCTACACTTCCTCTTGTTCTGTATATGGCAGTTATAAGAACTTACCGGCCTCTGAAGATGGTGTTACTAGAGTGTTGAGCAATTACGCAGCAACCAAACTATTGGGTGAGAATTACACCATGATCTATGGTTCCAATTACGACATAGATGTAAGCTGTGTGAGGTATTCGAATGTTTATGGGCCAGGGCAATCTCCTACCAATCCCTATTGCGGAGTATTGGGTAAGTTCATTCACAATGCTTTAACCAAGCAACCATTAACTATCATTGGAGATGGTGAACAGACAAGAGACTATAGCTATATAGATGATGCTGTTGAAGCTACTTTGCTAGCTGCGGTTCATCCAAGAGCCTTGAATGAGGTATTTAATGTGGGAACGAGCATCGAAACTTCTGTGAATGAGTTAGCAGAAAAGATCTCTTCCATGATACCGGAAACTACTCAAACCTTCATACCCGAAAGGGATATAGATAATATTCGAAGAAGATCAGTGGATATCGAGAAGATCCATAGAAAACTAGGTTGGAATCCTCAAATCAATATTAACAGAGGCCTGGCCTTAACCATTGAATGGTATAGAAAGTATTTAGAGGTCTGAACAAAATGAAAAGACTAGCCATTGTACTTTCACATCCTGTACAGTATTATTCGCCATTGTTCAAATACATAGCTAAACACCTAGATCTAAAGGTGTTTTATGCATTTAAGCCTACCAAACAACAACAGGGAAGACAAGGATTCAAAAAGGCCTTTGAATGGGATATTGATCTCTTTGATGGCTACGAGTTTGAGATCATGGAAAATGTATCTGCCAAGCCCGGTACCGACCATTTCAAGGGTTGTGACACTCCCCATATTCACGAGCATTTAGATCAGTATGCACCAACACATATCCTCCTATTTGGATGGCATTTGAAGACCTATAGACAAGCTCTGAAATATGCCAAAAGAAAAGGCATAGCAGTGGGCGTGAGAGGAGATTCCCAATTCAATCCTGAACAGTCGTGGGTCAAAAGAACTATCAAATCACTCTACTACCCCTTTTTCCTGAAGCAGTTCAATTGTTTTCTCTCTGTTGGTATCCGCAACAAACAGTATTTGCAAAAATATGGGGTAGCTGATGGAAAAATAATCTTTTCACCTCATGCCGTTGATCAGGAATTTTGGAAAGCGAAGAAGGATCTTTCCTCTTCTGCTTGCAATTTATTGTGGGTAGCCAAGTTCATTGATAAGAAACGTCCCTTTGATGTGATCAATGCTTTCAAAGCTCTGAAATTAAAGGGAAACAACGACCTACAACTCAGAATGGTTGGAACCGGTCCTTTGCTGGAAGCATCCAAAGCACTAGCAGCAGCTGTTCCTGATATTGAGTTCTTGGGATTTAAGAATCAGCAAGAATTAGTAGAAGAATACCAAAGAGCTGATCTTTTAATCCTATCAAGTGATCATCGGGAAACATGGGGTTTGGTGGTAAATGAGGCATTTTCAGCAAAAGTTCCTGCCATTGTTTCGGATGCTTGTGGTTGCAGTGAAGATCTCTTGGATGGATGGTCGGGAGTAAAGTATGAATATAAGAATGTAGAAGATCTAAGTAGAAAGATAGAGGAGTTTAGTAACTCACTTAAGAAGACTTCCAACCATGAGCAAACTCAAAAGTCTATAGAGAAAATGAATAAAATATATTCTTTTCAATCAAATGTAGATGCATTTAAGACCTTTGTGGAAGAATTTTAAAGTGGTTCAATGAGCTGATCATGGCAGATAACCCAAATCAAAGAGTTCCTAATTTGTTTTTTCTCGGTGTTCAGAAAGGGGGTACTACACTGTGGTACAATCACTTAAAGGACCATCCAAATATATTCTTGCCCAAGAATAAAGAGCCACAGTTCTTCACCAAAGATGAGTTATATAATAAGGGATTAGGAGCTTACCTTGAGTTTTATTCAGAAGCCAAGGATGAGAAATATCTCGGAGATTTTAGTCCTGAGTATATCTTCAGACCAAAAGCCATCAGGAGATTAACGAAATACAATAGCCAGCAGACCAAGTATATCTTGAGCCTCAGGCAACCTATTGATCGCGCCTATTCGCAATACAATATGATGCTAAGCAGAGGCTTTAGCATGAATGATTTCCTAACCGACCTGGAATCAGACCCAAAAAGCATTGAAGAACCCCAATATATCAATGCGCTCAGACCAGCCTATCTGGTTGCTAGGGGGAATTATGCTCAACAGATCGAATATCTCCTACAGTTCATTGATAAAGAACAACTAAAAGTGATCTTCTTTGAGGAGTGGATAAGTGAACAAGAAGCTTATCTGAATGAAATAGTTGATTTTCTGGAAATAGAAGGACACAACTTGGTCATAAAAGACGATAAGGATCAAAATCAAACCTTGCTGTTCCAGCAGAACAAAATAACCAGCTCCATCAAGTCTGTGAACAAGAGAATCCTTAGATCTGCCTTTGCTGAGAGCCCGGTCTACAAAAAAGGAAAAAAGCTTATTAAAGAAATCATGGGAAGCAAACCTGAAAAATTATCAGCTGATCTGAGAAGGGAACTCACCCAGAAATACTACCAAGAAGAAATAGCAAAACTTGAGCTAATACTTGATAAAGACTTATCTTTTTGGCGTAAATAATCCCAATTCCATTGAATCTAAAGATATTCTTTATTTCGTTTCTGGTTTTTGTCAGCTGTTTTCTGCTCGATCTTTATATTATTAGTTCAATTGGAGTTGCCTTTTCTGTTTATGTATTCCTATTGTTTACCGCTAAGCTCGGAAAAGAGCTTCCAATCAAGGAGTTCTTCGTCTTGATTGCATCCTTTCAATGGATAATAGGTGCAAAGATCGCTTACAACATTGGGAAGGTTCACTACAAATATTATATGTATGTGGATGAATTGGAGTATATGAGCTTTGTGGTGCCCGGTGTAATCCTCTTCTATGTTGGATTGAAACTTATTAAGCTTGATCTTAGCATAACTGATCTAAGGGAGCTGGTTGCCAAGAAGAGGGAAAAGGCACTTTCCATTGCCAATATCCTTCTAGTGTTGGGTTTGAGTTCCTTCATTATTTCTCGTTCCGTAAGAATTCCGCAGCTTGGATTCTTATTCTATTTGACGAACCTCTTGATTTACATAGCCATTACTCATTTTATGCTTTTGTATCCCAAAAGGAAGAATGCCATTCTTTTAATGGCTCTTTCTTTCATGTTCTTGATCTCATTGATGTCTGGGTTTTTTCATGACTTTATTATTTCAGCAGTTTTTCTTGTCTTCTTTTACTTTTCTCCAAAGGCTACCTTTTTCTCCAAAGTGCTTTTGATCACCATTGGTTTTAGCACCCTATATGTTATCCAATTGGTGAAGGGGGAGTATCGGGCAATTATATGGGAATCAAAAGGAAATGTGAGTGTGGTCTCCGCTTTTGTTGATGTATTAGAAAAGGAATTTACTCCGGGAAATCAAGTGATCACTACCATCAATAGTACAGATAATACCCAAGAGCAAAATACTATCAACACCAGATTGAACCAAGGTTGGATCATTAGCAAGATCATGCACAATGTTCCGCGAAATCAAGATTTTCTAAGAGGATCAACCATAACAGAAGCCATAGAGGCTGCTATCCTACCTAGATTTTTATTCCCTAACAAGAAAGGGGCAAAGGCTGCACTTGATAATTTTAGGAATATAACCGGTATTGATATCAAGCAGGGTACCTCAATGGGATTGTCTACCATTGGAGAGTTCTATGCAAATTTTGGAGCTCAGGGAGCCTGGATATCTATATTCTTCTACGGACTGTTTTTATCTGTTGTAATCAGATTCATTATCACCGTATTGGGGTCAAATTCTCCTCTGATCCTATTATGGCTTATTTTATTCTTATTTCAGGTTATCAAAGCGGAAACAGAGTTAATGAAGGTAGTGAATCACCTTTTTAAATCGATCATCTTCTTTTTTAGTTTGAGGTTTGTATTCAAGTTCATGAACATTACATTGGTGCCCTTCCTCTCGCGCTCTATAGGAAATGAAGACACTGTAAAAGCAGACCTTGTCAATGAATAGAGTGCATTGCCTTCTGATAAGTCAACAATTGAATGGAATGTGCAGCATTTTCCTATTTTCCACTTAGATATTTGGCTGAATTGCAATAATTAAAATAGGGTTGGTATTTTTGGCCTCCATCAAAACAGTAGAGATTGCGAGCTATAATTACAGGAATTAGTGGTCAGGATGGAGCATACTTGGCTCAAAGTCTTTTAAAGAAGGGAGTTTCGGTTATTGGTCTTGTTAGAAACTCCTCCTCTTCCTTATTTGGCCTTCAATATTTGGGAATTGATAGAGAAGTAGAGATCAAGGAAATTGATCTGGGAAATGATCAAAATGTCAATTCTTTGTTCACAGAATTAAAGCCTGATTATGTATTTAATTTAGCTGCTCAAAGTTCCGTTGCAGAATCCTTTAGAAATCCTCATTCAACTATTCTCTTCAATTTGCATTCAACTTTGAATATTTTGTCTGCTATAAGAACCTATAGTCCAAATACTCATTTGTATCAGGCTACTAGCAGTGAGATGTATGGTTCAGTAAAAAGTTTGCCAATAAGTGAAAATACATTGCTCAATCCTCAGAGTCCTTATGCCGTTTCAAAATCTGCATGTCACCATTTGGTGAAGAATTACAGGAGTTCATATGATATCCATGCGAGTTCGGGAATACTCTTCAATCATGAATCTGTGCTAAGAAGAAAGAACTTTTTTATCATGAAGATCATCAGAACTGCTTTGGATATTCAGAGAGGGAAACAGGAGTTTTTAGAAGTTGGGAATATAGAAATCAAACGTGATTTTGGATATGCTCCTGCTTATATAGAAGCCATGATCAAGATGGTACAAATGGATGATCCTGAGGATTATATTATATGCAGTGGAAAATCTGTAAGTCTAAAGGACATTGCTTACCACCTCTTTGATTTTCTGGGGATAGACAGGGATAGGATCCGCATCAATAGCTCGCTTTTCAGGCCATCAGAAATATCAGACATTTACGGAGATAACTCCAGAGCCAAAAGTCAGCTTGGATGGGAGTATAATATGGATTTTACAGAAGTGATCGAAAAGATCGCCATTGAGTATAAGGAGAACATCTACCATGACTAGCATAACATTCTTTTACAGAAAGAGAAGAGAAGGTGCGAATTACAGTCTCGAACAAGTTTTTGATGATCTTATTAGCAGAATAGAAAATAGGTACTCCGTAAAGAAGAAGATCTTGCCTTATGTGAGTTCTGGGTTTTTTAAGAGACTAGCCAATGTGCTTTATGCTCCCTTACACCAATCGAATATTAATCATGTGACTGGCGATATCAATTATATTGCTTTGCTCTTGAAAAAGAAGAAAACGGTTTCTACTATTCTTGACCTAGGTATACTTCATAGAACATCGGGTATTAAAAGGAAGGTGCTTCTTAATATTTGGTTTAAACTTCCTGTGTATAGAAGTAAATGGGTTACCGTCATCTCTGAAGCCACTAAACAAGACCTTCTGAAGAATATAAAGGCCAATCCCGATAAGATAAAGGTGGTTTATGTTCCGATAAGTAATGAGTTCAAAAGAAATGAAAAGGTCTTTAATAAAGAGTGTCCTACTATCTTGCAAATAGGTGCTGCCCCAAACAAGAATTTAAGCCGATTGATCCAATCTATCAAAGGAATCAGGTGTAGATTACTCATCATCGGCAAGATATCAGATAGCAATAAGAAATTGTTGGAAGAAGGTCAGGTTGAGTATGAAAATAAGGTTGGCATACCCTTCAAAGAAGTGATTAAGGCCTATGAAAATTCCGACATATTATTCTTCGCTTCAACCTTTGAAGGATTTGGTATGCCAATTTTAGAGGCTCAAGCCGTTGGAAGAGCAGTGGTAACTTCTAATATTTTATCCATGCCTGAAGTGGGAGGTGATGCAGCAATCTATGTTGACCCTTACAGTATTGAGCAGATAAGAAATGCACTGCTAAAGTTGATAGATGAGGATGAATTGAGGTATGAATTAATTAAAAAAGGATATGAAAATGTTAAGCGATTTGATGCAGATCTGATTGCCAGTCAGTATGAAGATCTTTACCGAGATATTTTAGAGGTAAAAAGGTAAAATGGGCCTTTTCATAATAAACTGAAGATCCGTTTCATCATCATGACTCAAACTATTTTCATAGCTTGCATTTTTTACCGCTAAGAATTCCATACTCTATTGAATACAAAAAGAAAGGTTCTTGTTTTTATTGATTGGTTCTATCCGGCATTTCGAGCAGGAGGGCCGGTAAAATCAGTTTATAACCTTTGTGAAAATCTCTCTGATGATTTTGATTTCTATATCGTTTGTGGAAATAGAGATCTCAATGGACAATTGCTGGAGGTTGAGTTTGATCAATGGAATAAGGGTAGGTATTGGGTAATCTACCTCTCCAATGAAATGCAGAATGGGAAGAGTTATTTAAAGCTATATAATGAGATCCATGCGGATCTGGTCTATTACAACAGTCTTTTTTCTATCAACTTTACTCTAAAGCCACTACTATTCTTAAGAAATACTTCTGCTACTCAACTGATCGCCCCGAGAGGAATGCTTGGTAAGGGTGCATTGAGCATCAAACCGATAAAGAAGAAGCTATTCCTATTACTGGCAAAACAATTGCTCTTCAATGGAAAGATCCATTGGCATGCTACGTCCAAGGAAGAGAGGGTTGAGATAAAAAGGTTGATTGGTGCTAAAAAGGTTCATTTGGCCTCCAATCTTGCAGCTGCCTTACCTTCAACACCTAATAGGATCGAAAAGCAAGTAAATGAATTAAAGATCTTTTTCCTATCTAGAATCTCTAAAAAGAAGAATTTGATCTTCCTTCTAAACCTTATGACCGAATTAAAGAGTTATAGCAGAATTTCATTGGATATATATGGTCCTATTGAAGAAGGAAACCATTGGAATGAGTGCAGGGAACTCATAGAGAGCGACAGCCGAATCAGCTATATGGGGGAGCTTCATCCGATTGAAGTTCCCAAAATGATCGACAGGCATCATCTGCTTGTCTTACCAACTTTGCATGAAAACTACGGACATGCTATCGCTGAGACTCTTTCTCAAGGGCGACCGGTTCTCTTATCCGACCAAACTCCCTGGAGAGGGCTTGAAGAATTGAATATAGGGATAGATCTGCCGATAGACCAGAGAGAAGAGTGGCTGAAAGGTATACTGAGGTACTACGAAATGGACGGACATATTTTTGAGCAACAGATCAATGCTTGTTTCGCTTACGCCAAAAGAAATATTGTAAATTCGAAGCTTATAGAGGCGAGTCGAAAACTATTTGCGATCAATGAATAAGGTAGATCTTTCTTCTTATGACAATTCTTGGTATGCTCCCGGAGGAGGAGCGCTAAAGAGGCTTCTTTGGTATTATGTAAACCTCCTTTTTTTTAAGAGCTATTGGTTTCCTTTCAGTGGCCTTAAAGTATTGTTACTGAGGGCTTTTGGCGCAAAGATAGGGAGGGGGTGTAATATGAAGCCCAATGTAAACATCAAGTATCCGTGGAAATTACAAATCGGGGATCATTGTTGGATCGGTGAGGGAGTCTGGATAGATAACCTTGATAAGGTCAATATTGGCAACCATGTTTGTTTATCTCAGGGCGCTTACTTGCTATGCGGGAATCACGATTATAAAAGTTCTTCCTTTGATCTGATCGTACAACCAATTGAGATTTGCGAAGGAGCATGGATTGGAGCGATGTCAATTGTAGCACCGGGAGTAAAGGTTGGCAGAAATGCCGTGCTAAGCGCAATGTCTATTGCTACTAAAGATTTGGAAGATGATCATATATACCAAGGAAACCCTGCTGTTCAAGTAAAGAAGAGAGAGATTGAAGCCAAAAGTTAGCATTATTACTGTCTGCTACAACGCAGCAAGCACTTTAGAAGATACCATTCGTTCGGTCATTTCCCAAGATTATGAAAATTTGGAGTACATCATCATTGATGGACAATCCACAGATGGGACTGTTGAGCTGATCAAGAAATACAGTAAGAGCATCAAGACTTTCATTTCAGAGCCCGATAAAGGGATGTATGATGCACTCAACAAAGGGATCGGTATGGCAAATGGAGAGATCATTGGGATGTTGAATTCAGATGATTTTTATATTGATTCTAAAGTCATTTCTGAGATCGTAAGTTTAATGGATAGCTCGCATGCGGATGCTGCTTATGCCAACTTGTTTTATGTAGACCAGAAGGATACAGATAAGATTGTCAGAAAATGGAATTCTGGGCCTTACAAGCGAAAGAAGTTTATTTATGGATGGATGCCGCCTCATCCAACTTTCTTTGTAAAGAAGGAGCTCTATGAAAAATACGGGGGCTTCAATCTCGCATTTAAAAGCGCAGCGGATTATGAGTTGATGCTTAGATTCCTCTACAAGCACAATGCTAAGACTTCTTATTTGCCAAAGTTCATTGTGAAGATGAGAGTAGGAGGGATGAGCAATGCTAATCTGATCAATAGACTAAAGGCGAATAGAGAGGATAAGCTAGCTTGGAAGGTAAATCAGGTCAAACATAGGCCGTATACTTTCTTGTTCAAGCCGCTGAGAAAGATCGTCCAATACATTGCTCCGAAAGCAAGTGTTAGGTCTTAAGTATTACTGCTTAGTCTATCAATGAATTGAAATTTTTTTGAAGAGGGCGAGAGCAGATAATCACAATGATCAATTCTGGAATGAATTCCGAACTCATTTAGTGGGGTCAATTGTATCACCTTTTTATCTTTCTTAATGATTCTGTAGATCGAATAGTTTATCTGCTTGAGAAGTTCCACAATTTTATTTTGTCTTTCCAGTCTAAACTTATTCTCCTCAGAGTACACGGGAAGAATTTCTATAAGGATCAGTGGTTTTTTGACCTCTATAATCTTTGCTAGTACTTCCAGAACTTCTAATTCTGCACCTTCAACATCGATCTTTATGACCGAGAGTTCTTTTTCAGCTAACACCTTTTCCGCCTCTGATCCCTCAATAGCTGCAATGTATTTTGTAAAAGCGATGGGCTGATCAGGTCGGTAATCTTGAAGAATACTTGCAGTTCCATCTGTATTGTTCTTATAGTAAAAGAATAATTTCTCGATACCGTTCCGATTGAATATTCCTGCCGGTATCAGTTCTGCCTGAAAAGAATTTACATCGATTAATTGTTGAACATAGGAATTGCAATTGAAATTAGGTTCAAAACCAATATAATCTACTTCCGGTTGTACCGATTTAAGTTTGATCAAAGTTTGACCAATGTTTACACCTATATCCATGAAGGTACCTTTGGACTCATTGTGAATGTCGTGAAGGATCTGTATCATCCATCTCTCTGACAGATGTAAGTTAGGGTATCCTGTGCCACCTAGAACAGGGACCATGATCTTTTTACCAGAGATGGTAATTGGAACTACTAAGTTGAAATACTTTAGGAGCTTAGCCTTGTGAAGAAGTTTCGCAAGTAAGTGTTTTAAATTCATTTACAATAGATTCAACAAACTGAACAACTGTAAATATATAGATAATAATCAGACAGTTAGGGGAAATAGTAAGAGTAGCTTCATTCCGTATTAGCTACTCAAAGTGAAGTGGGATGAGAAATGGTAGAATTTAGAACTTAGTTCTTTTCCTTCTTCTATTGATGATACTATTGTATCTGGATCGGTAGAAGTTGTTGCCCAAGTCAATAACGTAGGAAAGCTGCAATTGGACCAACCAATAACCATCATTGGTATCTGGATTACCTCTTCTACTGCCCGGCTTATAAAATCCTTTATTCGGAAGGTCGGGATTACCTCTTTCATAAGCTTCATCACTTCTATTGTCAAAATAATCTGATTCAACATATGGAAGCTCCGTCTCATAGGCATAATCCGTGCTGACATCATCTAGATAATCAGTGAAGGTAAATCTATAGCCTAAGTCTAGACCTAGTCTTGTTCTTTTTGAAAAAGTAAAGTTAGCTGCTAACCCAACAGGAACCATTAGAGATCCATATCCATATTCATTTTCAATACCTTCAGTTGCCAACGGTCTTAGATCATACCATTTACCTTCGTATTGAGCTTGAGGAAAAAACCATAAATAGCCAATTCCTGCATATGCTGAAGTGCTAAAATCAATTCTAGATCTTCTGCTTAGATCATTGATTGCGATAAAAGCAAACTCAGCTGTAAGACCTACTTCAATGATATCTGTTCTAAAGCTAAGATTCCTTGCAATTCTAGAAGGTTCATCCGATAAACTGTCTGCTGCTGCAATTCTTACCCAATTGGCGCTAAGTCTTGCGCCAAGTCTTCTGGTAAAATTGTATCTGTAAAAACCACCTACCGCAGATCGGAAGTTTCTGGCTTCAGCATTAAAGGGAGCAAACTGAAATCCCTTAGATCCACCATTGCCGATCTCACCAACATAGTGTGATGATCCCAGACTAAGTCCGAAGTCCATACTGTACTGTGAACGGCTTATTCCAACCATTCCCAAAATACAAATCGATAGAATGAATAGCTTTTTCATCCCTGCAAATATATCATTATCATTTAAAGAGAACGCAATTTCTGCAATTCTTGAAGAATAAAAGTAAGATTTTTATCGAAAAAAGGACACTTCATTAATTAACCAATCCATTACAAATCAGTAATTACGGATTACAGGTTGGCTTACCAGTACAGTTTGGAGTGTCTGATGAGAAGAGATAGGTGAGCGCGCAGCAAGATTTTCTAGCATTAGTTCGCAGAGCATTTAATTGTTTTAGATCTTAGCTCTTGAATCTTAGCTCATGACTCTTTCTTCCCCAATCAAGACAATCAAACAATCAAACAATCTCTCAATCAAGACAATCAAACAATTAGACATTCTCCGTCCTCCGTCCTTATTTAAAATACACCCCTCTATTTTTTCTGGGCTTGTGGGATTTATTTTTCCTTAGCCTATTCCTGCCTTTTTCTAGTTGAATGACGTAGGAAACTTGAAGAGAAACGGTAAAATACCCATCGTTGGTTTCAGGATTGCCTCTTGCTTTTCCGGGGATATATGCTTCGGGCTGAGGAAGGTCCTCTCTGCCTTTCAAATAGGCTTCCTCGCTTCTATTAGCAAAATAGATTGATTCATTGTAGGGCAATTCTTCTGCCTCAGCATAATCTGTGCTCACATCATCAAGGTAATCGGTCAAGGTGAACCGATAACAGAAATCTATTCCCAATCGCCATTGTTCAGAAAAGGTAAAATTAAAATTCATTCCCATTGGAAAGATCATGGAACCAAGACCATATGCATTTTCCTCTCCTTCAGTAGCAAGAGGCCTTAGATTATATCTTACATTATTATAGGTGGCGGTAGGATAAAAGAGCATATACCCAATTCCCAAATAAACATTGGCTGCAAAATCTTTTTTGGTTCTAGGATTTCCAAAGCTTGTATTGATGAAACTATATTCTCCTCTCATGGAAAATTCAACCAGATCAGTTCTAAAGCTCAAATTCCGTCCAACCCTGGAGGGTTCATCCGACAAACTATCTGCACCTGCAATTCTAACCCAATTCACATCCAATCTAGCTGCAATTCTTCTTTTGAAATTGTATCTAAAGAAACCACCCATAGTTCCGCTGGTGGCATCCGGTTGTGTATAGAGAATAAATGGTTTGAAACCTTTTGATCCGGCATTTCCGATCTCGCCAATATAGGTAGAGACTCCGGTGTTCAAACCAAAGTCCATACTGTATTGAGCCCTGCTTAACCCAAGGAAACAGATAAAGAAGAAAGAAAAAAGGACTGCCTTTTTCATAGGTCCAAAGATATCAATAGTTAAAACATAAATAGTTGACCAACTGTTTACTTCGGTACATTTTATCTAATACGTATTTATTTACGTTAGGGATATTTAGATAAGAGATATTAGTTTTAGAAAACCAAGCCCGACTCTAAAATTTCTCCTGTATTAAAACATTTTGCGAAATTTGACAACCATGAGGCAACCATCTGACGATTATGCGTCATAGAGGTGAAATCAGGAAAATTAATCTTATGAAAAAGTTACTTTTAATTCTAGCAATCTTATTTGCATCCCAAGGAGCCGTAAAGGCGTCACACGTTTTAGGTGGCGAGATCCGATGGGACTGCCTATCCAATGGTAGGTTCGTATTCTACGCCAAAGTATTCCGTGATTGTACGGGTATTACTTATCCATTTGATACAAAAACCTTGGATATTGTTGGTTCTCCCTTACCAAGGAATGCAAACAATGGATTTATTTCAAGTATCGTACTTCAGCCGGATTCCGGAAAGTGGATACAGAATAGGTATGGAGATACATCACCCACTTGTAAGCCCGGTGGTGAGACCATTACCTGCGGAGACGGTGATGAAGGTTCTGTTCAGCAGTTCTTTTTCAAGTCAAGCCCTATTCAATTAAGAGGAACTCCTCCATCTAATGGATGGAAATTCTATTTGCAACAGCCTTGTTGTAGACCTAATGTTACCAACCTTGCAGGTGGAGGTACCATGATGTTGAGAGCGGTGATGTATCCTGATGCTAATAACACCCCTGTTGACCAATGTCATGACTCTTCTCCTGAATTCTTGGCTTTGCCAACCAATATGCTTTGTAGAGGGTATGAGTTTACCTACAACCACACAGCAATTGATAGAGACTTAGATTCATTGGTTTATGCTTGGGATAGAACCTATAATACCCCACCTGCTGCTCCTCAGCCGGTGCCTTATGCAAATGGATTTAGTCCAACCAGCCCAACTCCTAGTAATAATAATGATATTGCCGCTTCAATGGACCCATTGACCGGTCAGATCAGAATGGGTGTATGGAGCGGTTCTCCTAATACTTTGGATTACCTTACTGTTGTGAGAGTTGATGCTTGGAGAGGAGGAACAGTGATCGCTTCGGTATTTAGAGAGATCCCTTTCGTATTCTTCGATTGTCCTAGACTGCCAAGCGGACAGATCAACAGACCGCCCTCTATCTTTATTGATGGAGATTCTGCTGATGGGATTATTGTTGATATTGTAGCCGGACAAACGGTTAGTATTCCATTCCAGGCCAGAGACCTCGACTTTTCAGGAGGTGTGCCGGGACTGCAGAAGATTACGGTTGAACCTGCCGGTTTTATGTTCTCTAGAGACCTTCAGGATAATGAGTATTGTTATTACCCAGACCCAAGTCCAACAGAGAAAGCTAGTTGCGCTACCTTAAGAGACCAGGATCCGGTATTTAATGGAATTGCTGAACCACCAAGATTTGAAATTGCCGGATATGCCGGTATTGCAACAGAATTCGTTTGGGAGACTCGTTGTCACCACATTGCAACCCAAAATACAGGGGTAGTAGGTCAGAACCAGGGTATCTATAACTTCGTTATGCGTACCTATGACGACCACTGTCCGATCCCGGGTATCAACTACCCAACCATTACGGTGAGGGTGCGTGACCCATTGCCATTGTTGCAGCCTATTATGAAAGGGCTATCGGTGAACCTGGATGGAAGTGTTACCTATCAGTGGGCACCACCGCTAGATACTGCCTATACCTTCGCAAGATATCATGTTGAGTTTTCTCAACCTAACAATAATTTCCCTGCAACAGCTTATATATCTCTGGATACTAATGAAAGAAGATATAGAAGTGAAAGAAGATCGAATGGAATTAGAATATATCAGCCTCAATTAGCTGACCCTAATTTGGCAGATTTATTAAAGCCGGTAAACAGAGACTTCTATTTGAGAATGCGATCTGTTTCCGGTTGTAAGCAGAACATTAGGTCTGATTGGTCGCAGCCGGCAAGAGTGATCGAGCCTACTGTTTCTCCTTCAGGGAACTTCCCTTCAGAGCCACGCAGATCTAAAGCTACTATCAACTGGAATAGAGCGAAATCAAACAATGCCCCTACACATCCATACTATTTGTATGAGTCGCCAACAAAGTATTATATCTGGACCAATGACCAATATTCAGCTGTTGGGCCTGATTATCCAGGGTTGGCTGTAAATGGAAACTGGGTGTTGAGAGGTTCTACTTCAGGTACTTCTTTCCAAGTAGCTTCTACTACTTGTAGTGGTGATGTAGCCTTTAGGGTAGAAGCAAGAGATACCATTATCTCTTACCTTCAAGGTCATGGGCCACCCTCAGATAGTTTGGATACCATGGTATTCAGTACTTGGAGTGTGATCGATACCATGTTCATGAAGAATCCGGGAGCTATTCCAAATCCAAAGTATGATACTTTGGAAGTAAGAGAGAATGGAGACATCTGGATGAAAGTAGATGCCGGTAATGCAGGTACTACAGGTGAGTACAGGATCTATAGAAATTCTGTGAACAAGACGAACCTATTGGGAACTATTGTGAAGCCTGAAGATACTTTGCTTGTAACTACTCTAGACGGACAGTTGAACGCCTATGATATCATTATTGAAGGTGTAGATGAGTGTGATACAACCATCAAAGAGTTGAGTAATACTTATCAAACCTGGATACCAACAGGTAACTTCCCTAATGATCCATGTGATCCAAGCTATAATTTGAACTGGATCAATCCTACAGGATTCCCTACAGGAGTGAGAGGGTACCGAGTT
Source organism: Bacteroidia bacterium (assembly GCA_030429925.1). Lineage (GTDB taxonomy): Bacteria > Bacteroidota > Bacteroidia > Flavobacteriales_E > Vicingaceae > UBA1494. The sequence goes on from JAUIGQ010000004.1 coordinate 44,730, forward strand.
TACAGAAGGGTTAAAGAAACCGGTGCAACTAATTTTACAGCTTGGGAATTGGTGAAAACAGTAACCGGTGCAAATAATACAACTACTACTGTTACTGCTCGGGCAAATACTGAATACCGATTCAAGATCGTAGCTTATGATGATGAAGATGCGGTGATCATTTCTGCAGAGCACTACCTTGCCGTGGGTAATAAGAGAACTTATGAAGTAGTTCAGGCTCCTGAAATGAGATGTTCCTATGTGAATGATGATGGAACAGTATCATTGTACTTTATTCCTGCTGATCCTTCGGTGGATCCATCAATAGATACTACAGGAAACTGGGTTTCTTATCAATTCCAGTATAGAATCAAAGGAGCGAACAATTGGACAACCTTCCCTGGAGGAGCTGCTTTGGCTCAGGATGATGATACGATACGTATCACAGGAATTGATGCAAGAGTAAACTCATATGAGTTCAGAGCTACTTCATTGTCGGGATGTTCAGGGTCAGAGCCTGCACCATACAATGAGATCAATTTGATCGAGCCTACAGCTACTGCTATTGTTGGTGATTCTTCAAAGAAAGTAAGTGTTTCTTGGACTGGTACGGGAGTGTTTTCTAATACACCTGAGCTTTTATACAAAGGAATCATTGACGATACACCTCCATTGGATTACTTCAACGGTGGAGCTGTTCTGCAAATTGAACCGTCTCAACCAAAATCCTTTACTGATGGAAATAATAGTCAGTGGTGCGATACTATTGCCACATACTTCTTGACGAAAATGGATCAACTATCAGGTTGTATGAACAGGTCAAGGCCGGATACTGCTCGTATTATCGATCAGATTCCACCTCCTCCTCAGCAATTGGACTTTTTAACCTATGAGCCAAATCCTACGGGACAAAATCTAATATTTGATCGTGCTGGAGTGCCTACTTTATTGCCTGCAGCTGAGTATAAAGGTGACTTGGTAATGCATTGGTCTGTTTCGCCGGTGGATGATATAGATTCCTTAATGATCTTCGCTCCAAACAATAGTACTGGTCAGAATCAGTCTTTCCAGACAGTTAAATGGAAGAGCAATTTTAGCAATGGGACCTATAAGGATACTATCTACAATGCTCAATTCGATGCATCAGATTCAGCTCAATATTTTTCTGCACAGTCTATTGATGCATGTAAGAGGAGAGCTGTCAATTTTGATGAGTTCGATTATCACAAGAACATTGACGTAGATGTTGAATTCAGTCAGTGTGATTCCAGTATGATCATTCGTTGGAATGGATATTACTACTTCAATGCAAGTGAAGAAGTAGAATATGAAGTACAACAGATGTATACAACCATTGATAATGGTGTTAAGTATGTCTCTTATGGGTACGATCCAATAGGAACAACAGCAGACTCTGTATTTGTGCACAAGGTGAACAGAGATAGTGTTGAGTATACCTATAGAGTGGTTGCTAGTCCGAAAGGAAGAAATGTTGCAGCAGCTTCAAACTGGGCTACTGAAATGGCGGTCTTTGATCCGGTGCCAAGGTTCAATTACTTTGCTTATGCAACGGTGAAACCGTCTAAGGAAGTAGAATTGCAGTTCTATAAAGACACTTCTATCTTGGTAGGTGGATACACAGTATTGAGAGGTGAAGACAATGTGAACTTGTCAGCAGTCGACAGACTGGGATCTTATGACAATACTGAAGTTATCACCTTTGATGATCTGAATGCAGATACAGACGGAAGAAGTTATTTCTATCAGATCATTGTAGATAACCAGTGTGGAAATGCAATTGATACAACCAATTTTGCTACAACCGTTCACTTAACGGTGGTTCCGAAGAATGAGGCCTTGGCCAATCATCTAGAATGGAATGAGTATAAAGGTTGGGATAGCACAGTTTCTTTCTACAACATCTACAGAGGTGTGAATGGAAATACTGCACAAACTCTTTATGCAACGGTTCCTGCAGGTGAAGGAAGCCTGAACCGATTTGTAGATGATGTTACAGACAATAGCTATGCGATTGGTGACTACTGTTATAAGGTAGAAGCAGTTCAAGGCAATTTGAATCCTGATTATGCAGGAGCAATTGAGCCTGCCACTTCTATGTCGAATGAGGTTTGTGTGATCCAGAAGCCGTTGTTCTACGTGCCGAATGCATTTGCTCCGGATGGAATGAACAAAATGTTCGGACCTGAAGGTCAGTTCTTCGATTTCACTAAATATGAAATGATCATCTACAACAGATGGGGAGAAGCGATCTTCGAAACAAGAGACATTACCAAAGGATGGGATGGTACGGTTGACGGAGAGATCGCACCACTTGGAAGCTATGTTTACACGATCCGTTTTGAAGATGCGGAAGGTGAAGAACATAGAAGAAAAGGAACAGTGACGTTGATTAGATAATCAATAACTATCTAAATATTAAAGAAGGGAATTCAATTTGAGTTCCCTTTTTTTATTGGGGGAAGGAGTAAAGGAACAAAGGAACAAAGGAACAAAGGAACAAAGGAACAAAGGAGCAAAGGAACAAAGGAACAAAGGAGCAAAGGAGCAAAGGAACAAAGGAGCAATGGAACAATGGAAAATGACAGCAAAGAACGAAGGACTCATTTATAGATTAGCTTCTTTCGCAATGTGATTATACTTGACCCAATTAGTCTTAGGATTTCTTCATTCAGCGCCAAGAGTTTCTCACATTCTTTATCATCAAGATATTTAGTATCTCTCAATAGGCAAAGCCAATACCTACTCTCCTTTGCCTCTTTGTATGAAATATGAAGTTTAGTCAATAAATCTTTTCCTGATTGCCTACCTTCTCCTTCTTGCAGATTAGCTCCTATGGATGTTCCACATCGGATAAGCTGTTTACTCATAATGTGTTCTTTATGATACTTTTGGATGGAATTGCATGTATTTACAATCCTAACTGCAAAATCATAGCTTTTCAACTGGGCCGCTCCCTCAAATGGATTTTGTTTCCCTTTCATATTAATAAGATACAACATATAGAGAAGGCAGCCAATTATATTTAAGTTTTGACATTTCAATTACAGCTAACCTCTTTTTTATATACTTTTTTGCTCCTTTGTTCCTTTGCTTCCTTATTCTTTCAAATTCAGTGCAGAATTAGTGTTTGTTAACAGCATTGCCCCTTTGAATTTGTTATTTTTGCCTGTTCAAAAAAAGCGTTATGACAGAGGATCCCACCACCAATCGTTTTTTACCTGAAGGACTTACCTACGACGATGTTTTGCTTGTTCCCGACTATTCAGAAGTGATGCCACGAGATGTGGATATCAGTACGAGATTTAGCAAGAATATTCGCTTGAACACACCTATCGTTTCTGCAGCCATGGATACGGTTACTGAATCGGCTTTGGCAATTGCAATTGCAGGGGAAGGAGGAATAGGAGTATTGCATAAGAATATGTCCATTGAACAGCAGGCTGCTGAAGTGAGAAAGGTCAAAAGATCTGAAAGCGGAATGATACAGGATCCTATCACACTGCATTTAAATGCAACCGTGGCTGATGCACTGCAACTGATGAAGGAGAATAGTATTGGGGGAATTCCTGTTATTGATGAAAGTAATCAGCTTAAGGGGATTGTTACCAATAGAGACCTTAGGTTCCAGAAGGAGATGAAAAGAGGGGTGAAGGAAGTGATGAGCAAGGATAATCTTGTCACTGTCAACAAAGGTACAGACCTTAAAAAGGCCGAGGCTATTCTTCAAGAATACAAGATCGAGAAACTACCGGTTGTAGATTCCAAGAATAAATTGATCGGCTTGATCACCTATAGAGATATCATTAAGCTTAAAGAAAGACCCAATGCTTGCAAGGATGAGTTTGGTAGATTGAGAGTGGCAGCAGCCGTAGGTGTTACTGCTGATGTTATGGACAGAATTGGTGCTTTAGAAGCAGTAGGTGTTGATGCAGTAGTGATCGACACAGCTCACGGGCACTCAAAAGGAGTATTGGAAACGCTGAAGAAGGTAAAAGCTAAGTTCAAGAATATTGATGTGGTGGTAGGAAATATCGCCACTGCTGAAGCAGCCGTTGCATTGGCAGACGCAGGTGCAGATGCCAATGCAACGGCTGCTTCAGCAGTGGCGATATTTCCTACCAC
>JAUIGQ010000116.1 GCA_030429925.1 Bacteroidia bacterium
CATTGGATGCAGGAAAGACTGCTTACGACGATTATATCAAGAACGGAATGATGCTTCAACTGAAGCGACTGAAGCCGGGAGAGCAAGTGGAAGAAGCTCATATGAGAAACAGACAGATGATTGCCAAGTGGGCGTATGAAGAAGGAATGAAAGACTCTGTGATCGTTAAGAGGCAGAGAGATGGCAAGACCTTCTTTGTGATCAATGATTACGATAAGTTGAAAGAGATCTTCGGAATGCAATTGAGAGAATTACAAAGGATCAAGTCGGAAGGTGATTTTGAAGCCGGACAGAATCTGGTTGAAACCTACGGTGTAAAAGTAGATCCTGATCTGCATGCTGAAGTTCTTGAAAGGTACGCCAAGCTTGATATAGCACCTTATGGTGGTTTTATAAATCCGGTATTAAAGCCAGTAATGGAAGGGGATAAGATCGTTGATGTTCAAGTTGAATATCCCGATAATTTTGTAGAGCAAATGCTCTATTACGGAGATAATTACTCCTTCTTGAAAGTGAAGTAAGGGAAATTAAAAACTAAAGACTAAAGACTAAAAATGGAATTAGAACCCATGCATTCTTTAGTCTTTAGTTTTTAGTCTTCACTCTCCTTCTTTCGTCCTTCTTAATCAAACAATTGCTTGAATGAAGGAATATCAAATTGTTCCTTTTGGATGGTATAGGCACAGTCGAAGTGACTGAGTGGGCATTTCTTCTTTCCATGCAAACCACATGGACGACAAGGGAGTTTTCTCTCTGTTTGGATTACTTTAGAATTATCAGCTAAAGGACCGAAACCAAAAGAGGGGATAGTAGAGCAGAAGACCGCATTGGTCTTGGCATTCATTGAAGAGGCCATATGCATTGGAGCAGAATCATTGACATAGGTCAGCTTGGCCTTTTCGATCAAGGCAGCTGATTCTAAGAAGCTCAGCTTTCCAGCCAAATTGATCACATTCTCCTTTTCTGTGAGTTCTATGATCTCTTGACATTTTGGGAAATCCCCTGGTCCTCCTATTAGATATATATTCCACTCCTCGTCTTGGGCAAGGATCAGCTCTACCCACTTTAATAGGGGATATTCCTTGGTTCCCCATACAGAGGTTGGTGCAATGACCAAATAAGGAGATTGCTGATATTTCTTCACCGATTCATAATCCTTTTTCTGAGGATAAAGCTTAGGACGAATGTATTCAGTGTCGGTCAGGTCTTTCACCAGAGAAAGGTTTCTGCTGGTTTCATGCTGACCGATCAGTCGGTGTCCGATCTTCTTGCTAAATGCAAAAGAAAAAGGGTTCTTAGCAAAACCCACTTTGAGTTTTGCTCCTGAAAGTGCCGTAAGCAGTCCGGAGGCGGAGAAGCGCTGAACATTAATAGCTAGATCATAATCCTTGCTTCGCACCAAATAGATCAATTTGATCAAGTTGGTGTATTTGTTCTTTCGTTTTTTCCAGGTGAAAACAGCATTGATATATGGATGTCCTTTGAGAAGTCCTTCATTTCCTTTCCTAACCAGAAAGTCAATGCTGGCATTAGGATAATGTTGATGTAGCTTCTCAATGATAGGTGTGCTAAGGATCACATCTCCAATGAAGGCTGTTTGTATGATAAGGATGCGATCCATCAGCTTTAGACTGCTACTTCATAATCTCTCAACACATCGTTCAAAGAGGTTTTGAGATCTGTACTTTCTTTTCTTTTACCAATAATGAGTGCACAAGGTACTTGAAATTCTCCTGAAGGAAACTTTTTGGTATAAGAGCCCGGTATCACAACAGATCTAGCCGGAACTCTGCCTCGGTATTCCTTCTTTTCTTCTCCGCTAACATCAATGATCTTGGTTGATTTGGTCAAGACCACATTCGCTCCCAATACCACTTCTTTTTCTAGATGCACTCCTTCAACAACAATACACCTTGATCCAATAAAACAACCATCCTCAACAATTACAGGTGATGCTTGCAAAGGCTCAAGAACTCCACCAATTCCAACACCTCCACTTAAGTGCACATCCTTGCCGATCTGTGCACAACTTCCAACAGTGGCCCAGGTGTCTACCATGGTACCTTTATCAACATAAGCTCCGATATTCACATAAGATGGCATCATGATCACACCAGAAGAAACATAAGAGCCGTATCGTGCAATAGCATGAGGTACCACTCTTACACCTTTTTGAGCATAATCTTTTTTCAAAGCCATTTTATCGTGAAACTCAAAAGGTCCAACTTCAATAGTTTCCATTTTTCTAATTGGGAAGTAGAGAACAACAGCTTTCTTTACCCATTCATTTACCTGCCATCCGTCTTTGGTTGGTTCAGCGCATCTCAGTTCACCTTGATCGATCAGTTCAATAACCCTTTCGATCGCTTCAGCAGTTGTAGTATCTTTCAACAACGACCTGTCGTCCCAGGCCTTCTCTATGATTTCTCTTAGCTCTGTCATCTTATTTATTTGTCGCCAAAATTAAGGCTTCTAGTTTAGCCGAACTGCTTTCCCAATTGTAGTTTTTGCAGATGAATTGGTATCCATTCTCAGCAATCCTCTTTGCCTCCTTCTCATCTTCTAAGAGCATAATGATCTGAGAACAGATCTCTTCTGAACTCTTCCCGATCAAGATACTTTCACCATCAACCGCCTTCAGGGCATTATTTGCCAAAGGTGATGTAATGCAAGGAAGTTTCATGGCCATGGCTTCTAAAAGTTTGTTTTGCAAGCCTGAACCTATCTTTAGTGGAGCGACAAAGACCTTAGCAGCGGCATAATACTCTCTAATATCATCCACCCAGCCCGTCACTTCAACATATTCGCTCTTTAGATTTTTCACTCTGGAAGAAGGATTTGCTCCTGCTATTGTCAATCTGATCTGAGGATACTTCTTTCTCACTTTGGGCAATATCTCATTGCAGAGGTATTCAACCGTGTCAACATTGGGAGGGTAGGACATATTCCCGGTAAAGAGGAGTTCGTATTTCTTTTCTGCACCTTCCACAGGGTGAAAGAAATTCTGATCAACACCATTTCTTACAATGGCTATGTCTTCATTCTCTGCATGCACTATATAGTCTCTATCTTGCTCAGAGATGATAGTGGCGTTTTGGAAAGAGGGAAAGATGAAATGCTCATATCGTTTTAAACGAGTGGTTTCGATCCTAATGAATGGCCTAAGATAGAAAGGAGAAACTTCTAATCTCCTCATCATTCCCCTGGAAAGAGCATCCATATAATCCAGTGTTTTTGGAATGTCTTTCAGATCCTTAACATATTCTGCTACTCTGATCAACTGACAATATAAATGGTCGATCTGCATTTGATGGAAGAAGTCGATGATCTTCTGTTTCTTGTTCCGATTGAAGAAATAGGCAACCTGCAAGGGTAGTTTGCTGAAAACAAGACTATAGATCAAGTTTAGGAAAATGCTGACCCTGGTCAGTCGGATGATCTTGATCTCTTTGCAATAGGGCATTAGCTCTTTTAGGTCGGCTTTGTTCCATTTACCAACATGAAGAGCGCATAGGTAGATCTCATGCTTCTTTGAAAGCTCTTTGATCTGGTGGTAGGCTCTTAGCTTGTCTCCCTTTTCAAGAGGGTAGGGGAATCTGGATAATAGAACTCCTATCTTCATTCTGCTTTCTCTTTCTTCTTTTTCTTGAAGAGTTTTTTGATGGGGTAAAGATAATTGTCAAGTCGGAAGAAGGAAGAATCGGATGTTGCCTTGTAGGTAAAGAAGATGCCAATTGGAAGTAGGATCATACTAGCCATCCACATGCCGTTCAATACAGGAATAGCTCCTTCTTTGGCCATCTTTTCTCCTGTGATGCTGATCATATGAAAGACCAAGAAGAAAATAACAGAGATCACAATTGGCATACCCAATCCACCTTTTCTGATGATCGCCCCTAAAGGTGCACCTATCAAGAAGAGAATGAAACATGCAAAGGAAAGGGTGAGTTTCTTATGCCAGTAGATCTTATGATATCGGATGAACTTATCTCTGCTATAAAGATCGGTAACCATGCTGCTAAGCCTGGATTTGGAGTTTCTCGCCAGATTTGTGGCTGTTGCATAAACCTGCCTTTGCTGGTTCTTCTTTAGCGAACCGATGAACTCGTCGAAATCGGGTTTGCTGTCGATCAGTTTATTAGGCTCGATCTGTTCGGGCATTGCTGCGTTCTTGAAATAACTCTTCGTCATTCCATCTTTGAACTTGTTGAAGTGATCCTCCCTAATTAAGCTCAATGTATCAATGGCGCTCTCCAGCTGTTCCATATTCAACATTTTATAATTGCTCTTAAAAAGATCTTCATCCGTTCTGTTCAGATCGAACTGTGTAAGATCAAAGCGGATCACATTCTCTTTAAAGGTAGTTCTGGCCAGAGGATACTGGTATCTATTCTTTCTTCTGAAATTCTCATCATAGTTCTCACCATTGAACAGTCTCAAAACCAAGAATCTCTTGTTCTCGCTTATGGTCATGATCCCTTCTTCTGCGGTGGTTACAGACCTATTTCCGGGAACACGATGATCGTAGATCATTACATCGTAAAGATGTTCCACCTCGTCAATTACCTTTTTTTTCTTAACACGAATTGAGAAGTTTTCCAGTCCGTCTGAGAAGATTCCTGGACGAATATCCATGGTGGGCTTTTGCTTCTTGACATCGTAGAGTAGGGACTTGCTCTTGAGGTTGGCTATGGGGAGCATATAGTTGGAGAAGAGATAGGCAACAGCGCTAAGTATGATCACCAACACCGCTAGCGGACGAAGAACGCGTTTTAGGGATATACCGGCCGATTTAAAGGCTACCAACTCGTAGTGTTCTCCTAAATTTCCAAAGGTCATTAAAGAGGATAGGAGGATGGCCAGGGGAAGAGCCATGGGTACCAAGCTGGCAGAAACATAGGTGAGCAATTGCAGGATCACCGTCCATTCCAGTCCTTTACCTACAATATCATCAATATACTTCCACAAGAACTGCATGAGCAGCACAAAGAGGGAAATAAAGAATGTCGCCAAGAATGGTTGGGCGAAAGACTTAAGGATGAATTTAGAGGAAGTCTTCAATTAAAAGGCTTTCTGCAAAAGTACGTAAAGGACTTTGGGAAATTTTGTGAGAAAATGTTAAGAACCAATGGCGTGCAAGAGGCTGTTGATCTGACTTTCCCACAACAATTTTGCTTCTTCGATCTCATCTTCTTCAGCAAAATCAGTGACCATCAAAGAAACATCATTGGTAAGATCATCTGTAACGATCTTAAACTCAAAGTAGGCATCTTCGTCTTCCTCTTCATCCCATCGGAATCGGATGTATTGATCTGTTTTTTTGCTGACCAGGGAGGCAGTTTCTTCTGCACCATCCCAAAAGAAGGAATAGCCCTTTCCTCTTGAGTTTACATTGTCTGCAAACCATTCTGAAAGGCCGGAAGGTGTTGAAAGGAATTTATAAAGCATCTTGGGAGAGGCTTTAACTACAAATTCCATATTGAACTCAATCTTTTCCGCCATAATCGTGAAACTATAAGACGCTGCAAGATAGTTATTTTATTGTTAGCTCAATACGTTCAATAGTTGGAGTGGGACGAATATTTTTAATTTGATCCTAATCTGTAATCTTGAGTTGAAACAAAACTTTAAGTACTCTAAATTGCAAGTAGGCGAAACTTCATCTAGTCTTCTAACATGTACTGTACAGTACTTACCACTCTTACTTTCTTAATGTGAGGAGTGCTGGGATCCAGATCATTGATGGTAAATAATCCCTGATTGGCAGATCGGATCTTACCCACCTTTGAATTTGAATCTTCTGCAAATCTCTCTGCTACTTCCTTGGCCTTTTTGGTAGCCTCTTCGATCATCTCAGGTTTAATGTCGTTCAAACCAGTGAAAATATATTGAATGGGTCTCCAACTATTTTTAGAGTTGATCAGAATTCCTTCTTCGCTCAAAATAAGTGATGCTTCCAAAGCGGTTTGCATTTTCTCAAGATCGTTGGTTCTAAGTGTGATCTCTGCCTTTCCTCTAAATCGAAAAGGTGCTCTGGTATTTGCTGCATACTCATCTGCTTGTCGGTCCTTGATACTGCTGACTCCAATATTTATTTCAGCTTCAGTAAATCCAAGCTCTTCAAAAAAGGCTCTCAATCTTGCCTTTTGGTCGATCAGCTTCTTGTTTAACAATTGCAAATCATTTTCAGCAAGACTGATCTCCAAAGGCCAAACTGCAAGGTCAGCCAAGACTTCTCTTTCCGCCAATCCTTTCACTTCAACATGTCGGTCATAGGCCTTTGCTTTCCTATGGGTATCTCCTATGAGATAAGCTGAGTAGATCATTGAAATGCTAATGATAAGTGTAGGTAGGAAGTAATTTTTCATTGGGGTGGTATTGAATAAGTAAAGTTAGTTATTGATCCTCTAAAGACAACTCCCCGGAGATGAATCTGTTAAATCCTAATTAGTAATTTTCCCCATGCCCTTTTTAAAAAGACAAAGGAATAAGATCATGAGCGATTCAAACAACAATTTTGGAAGGTATATAAGGTATGCCTTTGGAGAGATCATTTTAGTGGTTATAGGGATCTTGATTGCTTTGTACATCAAAGGCTGGTATCAGGAGAATGAAGAGATGGAGCAATTGGATGAAATTGCCGAGCAGATCATTGATGATCTTAGAAGAGATACGGCGGATGTTACAAAGTTAATAGATGGTTATGAGCCCTTGAGAAAGGATTATTTGGGGATCATCAATCGCACCTATACCCTAGATTCTTTAAAGAATTGTAATAGATGTGCATACTTGATCAGTAGCTTGTCGCCCTTTGTGCCTTCACAGAACGGCTATACCTTACTGAAAGAGTGGAGAACATCCTTTGTTACCTCCAGGGATTCCTTGATACATGATACTAAGTTCTTTTATGAAGCCACTATACCAACTATGGAACTATTGGTTGAGATGCTAAAGGAAGATGTAAAAGGGAATTTGAATGATTGGAGAGATAATCACGAATGGTATGCTTACTGGGCAAGTGGAGTCAGGACTGATGAGTTTTACGACTATATGGCTACCGATCCGATCTTCAGAAATAAGGTGGCTAACTTTTACCTCTTGCTTTATCGAAACTATGTTGTTGGATTGCACCAGTATCGCTTTGAAGCTGCTAAGCTAGCCGATCGCTGGGAGAAGGAAATTGCGAAAGACAAATCAGATTAAAAGAGAGCTAGAAAATCAGAGAGGTAGCATAGATATGATTTATTTTTTCTGCATAAAAAAACCGCAGAATTCTCTGCGGTTTTTTAGTAGCGAGGAGCAGAATCGAACTGCCGACCTCCGGGTTATGAATCCGACGCTCTAACCATCTGAGCTACCTCGCCGTATGGGAGTGCTGTTAAGAGCAACAGCCGCATTTTTCGGGCTGCAAATATACAATGGTTTTCTAAATAGCGAAACGATTTTTTTACCTATCTGAAAGTATCCCCAGCATATAATAGGTCTTGAGTTCAGCAAGTCTATTGTCAGCCATTGACTTGATCCAGTTCAACTGTGCGCTGATGTATCCCAGTTCCCTGTTGTTCACCATGAATACTGAGCTTTCTCCGATATTGAAAAGGCGTTGTTCAGCTTGCAATAATCTTTCGTAATCTGAGCTCGCACTGCCATACAATTCCGCCTTCCGTGCAGAGGCATCCCAGTCGTTGATCGACTTCTTCAACTTGAACGATAATTCCTGTCTTTTGCTGAAGAATTCGTTCTCAGATTGTTCTAGCATGATCTTTAATTTTTGCAATTCTCCTCTTTCTTTTCTGATCAGGATGGGGAAGCTAAAGCTCAAGCCCCAGCTGTAGTTATCTTCAAGTATTCCTGTACCTTCTCTGCTATATTCAAAGGGTCTATTCAAGGCTCTGTATTTGAGATCTATCTTTGGTTTGATCTGCTCTGCTTTCAATCGCCTATCGATCTCCAATTGATCGATCTTCAAACGATTGTATTGCAACATAGGGTGGTTGTTCAAAAGACTGTCTTCATATATTCTAGAGGATTCAATAGGCTCAAGTTCTTCAATTTTGGCAGGAAGTATATCATTTCTCAATACTAAAGGAATTCTACCTTGATCCCATAAGAAGGTA
>JAUIGQ010000117.1 GCA_030429925.1 Bacteroidia bacterium
TATCATTGGGGTCATAATCTTCTGAGATCTGCTCGTGTGACAACTCAAAAGTGAAGTTACCTGAGATCTTTCCAATGGCTGCCTCCCAACTTTCTCCGCTCTGTAATTCTCCATTCTCCTCCCATATATGACTTGTTCCACCATATCCGCTCAGAGCCCACTTATTGGCTTTATTCGCTAGCTTCCAATCCAGTTGCGCCACATTGGCATCTCTGGCATCTCCATCACGTATTGTATTTGCATTGGTAAAGGTGACAAAGGAGTTATTCCTGATCACTTGATCCAATACCAATAGATTGTAATTGGTGTAGGGATTGGTTTTCACTCTCCTTTTAGATCCACTCTCGGTATTCTCAATTACCGCATAGCTTTCATCATCAAATGCATTGAAAAACCCTATCCCCAAACCTCCTTTTGTCCTTCCGGAAAGCTTGGTGGCATTAAGCAACTTTGCCTGATTCGGATTCTCTTTCACCACTTCAATAGTGTCTATCTCTGCATCCACTTTTCCGGCATTATAAGGCCTACCTCCTATTCTCCTGGAATAGAACAGACCTGCTTTATTGAACAGTTCCACTCCTTCTGTAAAAAACTGTCTATTCTCATCGAACTGCACTTCAAATGCAGTGAGGTTAAGGATCTGATTGTCGAAACGGGTCTGACCAAAATCAGGGATCAAGGTCATATCAAGCGTAAAGGCATCATTGATCCCGTACTTTACATCCATTCCTCCATTGAATGAATAATTATCGCTTTCTGATTCAGAATTATACTCATAGTAAGTAGATGCGTAAGGGAAGAAAAAGAGTCGGACCGGAGGCTGAATATCTTGAATCCCTTGTACTATTCCTGCTTGAGTGAAGAAGCCATCAACTGTGGGGTCAATGGAGCTCCACCAATCTCTTTCTCTGTTCCTTCTGATCTCTCTTCCGAAATTGATCCCCCATTCCTGCACATCAGTTTTCGGAAAGCGAAGCGCTGAATAAGGGATCTTCATCTCAGCCGTCCAACCTAGTTCATCGATCTGAGCAGCACTTTCCCAAACAGCATCCCAGGTCTCATTCTCCCCTGATAAGGAGTATTTAATGTCTACTTGCACTCCGGCAGGTGAAACTGCAAAGCCTTCCCCATTAATACCATCCTTATAGGTATTGAAGACTGCGAAGAACCAATCTGCATTTCCCAAGTCGTCTCTTTCTGTATAGAAATTATAAATGCTATCAGGATTGGATTCAAACATTCTGGCAGCTATATAAACAGCTTCGTCGTCATAGATCATTCGTACCTCGGTCCTTTGAGTACCTCTAACTTTAGGAATGGGAGTATTTTGAACGAAATTGTCTAATACCTCAGCACTCATCCATACATCTTCATCTATACTCCCATCAATTACAGGAGCATCTCCTTTCAGCCGATTGGTCTTGAATTTTTTCTGAGAAAGATCAAATCCACCGGCAACCAGTTGCTGGCTTAGAAAAAAACAAAAAAGTACACTGATCAACCTCATAACAAAGAAGGCTGCAAAAATCCAGATTTTATAGGTCTAATTGCAAGATAATAGGAAGAAAGGCTCGCCTGGTTGTTTATTGCTCTTTAGGTTTTTGAATGGAAATGGAACATTTGATATTTTTATTTGGTTTAGGAAAGAACCATTAATTTCGGGAAGTGCGGCTTTTAGCGATCATATCTATTCTCTTTTTGAGTATTTCAACCTTACATGCTCAAGATGAATCACTAGATAGTCTTTTACTAAAGAAACTGAAATTGAAGGATCTTTTGTTCAAAGAGATCGACACCAATTTTATTGAAACCTATGATCTATTTACCATCAAGGTATCCGCCCAAAACAGGTTCAATACTGTAGGACTATTCGATAGAAATCTCAACAGCAGGATCCGTTATGTTCCCGATCTAGGCGTAACTCTAGGTTTAGGTGCCGCTAACAGTTGGTTGGCATTGGAGGTGAATACACAGTTTGGAATTGAGCAAAACGAAATCTCCTCAGCTAACTACACCGATATTCAATTCCGCTTCTTCACCTCTAAGCATTATATGAGAATGCGGTATCAGTACTATTTAGGTTATCGACTGGATTTCAATTCGGGGAACAATGATATTGAAATACAAAATTCGAAGATCAGAGGAGATATTAGAACACTGCAGTTTGGTATCCAATACCTCTATTTGATCAACTACAACAAATTCTCGATCAAAGCACCATTCGCTTTGAATGAAAGACAGAAGAGAAGTGCGGGAAGCTTTGTAGCCGGGTCTGATCTTTTGATCTATTCCATGAATGCAGATTCTTCCATTGTTCCTTATGAGATCGAACAGCAAAGGCCTTCTACTTGGAATGATTTCAATGCCTTACATGCAGCCCTGATCTCCTTTAACTTTGGCTATATGCACAGTTTTGTTGTTAAGAAACGCTTCTTCTTTACCTCCGGAATAATTCCCGGAATTGGAATCAAGAATGGCGATTACAGGCAAGCTGAAAGTGAGACCATTACGAATTACCTGCTTCTTAGAGGAACATCTATGAATTCTTTGGGTTATAATGGTGACCGTTTTGCGATCTGTTTGCAATTTGATGTTAGTCTTAACTATTTGCCATTGGAGCCTAACCTGACTTCTAATATCATAGAAGGAAGATCCTCACTCTATTTTGCTTATAGGATTTGATCGCTTGAACTCATCACCCAATATGTCTATTTATAAGTTTTCGGCAAAAAGCATTGAAGGAGAGCAGATCTCTTTAGAAGCGTATAAAGGAAAAGTACTGCTGATCGTAAATACAGCCAGCAAATGCGGACTAAAACCTCAACTAGCCGAGTTAGAAGAACTCTATCAAAAGCACAAGGAAAAAGGCTTGGTTATTTTGGGCTTTCCCTCAGATCAATTTGGCAATCAAGAGTTAGAAAACAACTCAGAGATCAAAAGCTATTGTGAAAGAAATTTTGGCGTTAGCTTTCAGCTTTTTGAAAAAGTGGATGTCAATGGGGAGAATGCTCACCCGCTCTTCAATTATCTTAAAAGGAAAACCAAGGGTTTCTTAAGCAGCAAGATCAAATGGAATTTCACTAAATTCTTGATCGATAGAGATGGCAAGATCATCAAACGCTATGCTCCTACCAAAAAGCCATCGAAAATAGAGCCCCAATTGATCAAGCTTCTTTAAGCTTTCCAGAACACCTCCCGATTTCTGATAAATAGTTATCTTCGACTATCATCAATGCAATCAACTATGGAAACGAAAGAATACTCCAATGGTGAGATCACCATTTTATGGAAACCACAAAAGTGCGAGCATGCAGGGATCTGCGTTAAAATGCTACCTAAAGTATACAACCCCAAAGAAAGACCCTGGATCAGGGCTGAAAATGCCAGTACAGCTGAGCTGAAAGAGCAAGTTTCCAAATGTCCATCAGGAGCACTTAGTATTAAGTAAGATGATACATATTGAACAAGAAGATGATGGGAAGGAAGGAAGGTTCTCCCTTCTGGAATCTGATGATTTCGCAGGAGAATTAAGCTATACCTGGGCAGGAAATGATAAATTCATCATTGATCATACCGGTATTCCGGATGAACATACATCCAAGGGGTATGGAAAGAAGCTAGTTGATAAAGCCGTGGAATTTGCCAGAGAAAAAGGGGTTAGGATCTTACCACTTTGTCCTTTTGCAAAAGCCTATATGGATAAAAAGAGAGAATTTGATGATGTTAGATTTTAGAACCAAGACCTTCCTATTAGCAGCATTCTTTCTCGGATCTCTTGTTATATCCTGCAATTCAGAACAGCAAAAGGCCGAAGAAAAGTCAATTGAAACAAAGAAAGAAGCAAGAAAGAAAGATTGGGCCATTGTGATCCATGGTGGTGCAGGAACCATCCTAAAAGAAAACATGACTCCTGAGAAGGAAACAGCCTATTTTGATAAATTGAATGAAGTTTTACTTCTTGGAAAAGAGATCCTGAGTTCAGGTGGCAGCTCCTTGGATGCAGTGGAACAATGCATTCAACTAATGGAAGCCTCACCCTTGTTCAATGCGGGAAAAGGATCTGTCTTCACCCATGAGGGAAAGAATGAAATGGATGCTTCCATTATGGATGGCTCTGATCTGGATGCAGGTGCAGTGGCCGGTGTAAGCACTATTAAAAGTCCTATTTCAGCCGCAAGACAAGTAATGGAAAACTCTCCTCATGTAATGCTTAGCAGAGAAGGCGCTGAAGAGTTTGCGGAAAGCATGGGAGAAGAAATTGTAGACCCCTCCTATTTCTTCACCCAGGATAGGTTTGAGACCTTAGAAAGGGTGAAGGAAAAAGAAAAAGCCAAGAAGGAAGCCAATCCTGATGAAAAGTACGGTACTGTTGGAGTGGTCTGTCTCGACAAAAATGGCAACCTGGCAGCGGGAACCTCTACCGGTGGCATGACCAACAAAAGGTGGGGAAGAATTGGCGACTCTCCCATAATTGGAGCAGGAACCTATGCCAATAATGCCAGCTGTGGAGTATCAGCAACCGGCCATGGAGAATTCTTCATCCGACTGGCAGTAGCTCATGAGATCAACGCTTTGGTATTATATAAAGAAATGTCAATAAAAGAAGCGGCAGAAGAAGTGGTGATGAAAAGGCTGGTTGAGATTGGAGCTTTAGGAGGGGTTATCGTTTTGGACAAGAATGGAGATCATAGCATGGTATTCAATACCCCGGGCATGTATAGAGGCTACCTAAATTCAGAAGGAAAAGAGGAAATCAAGATCTATTCAGAGGACATCCCATGAAGTGTTACGTAGCCTTTCTCAGAGGGATCAATGTAGGTGGACATCATAAAGTACCCATGGCTGACCTCCGCAAATTGTTAGAGAAGAATGGTTTTGAAAGAGTGAAAACCTTACTTAATTCCGGCAATGTGATCTTTGACCATCAGGAAATAAACACCAATGAACTAGAAGAAATCAGCAGTCAGCTGCTGGAAGAGAATTTTGGTTTCAAGGTTCCCACTTCTATCAGAAGTTCTGATGAGATCAAAGAGCTGGTTGAATCTGATCCATTCCAAGGAAAGGAGCTAAGCAAAGAAGTACGATTCTACCTTTCCTTTTTGAGAGCTGATCTACAAGCAGAACTAAATATTCCCTGGACCAGTGAAGATGGTTCCTTCAAGATCCTTGAGAAGAAGGGAAGGTCCATTATCAGCATCTTGGATCTGTCTATCGGAAACACCCCCAAAGCAATGGAGGTCCTAGAAAAGGCCTATCGGAAAGAGAACATTACCACCAGAAACTGGAATACATTATTAAAGATCTACGACATAATACAAACAAGATGAGCAAAGAACACAACTACAACCAGCATATGGACATCAAGTACCAGCACCATGAGCTGATAGATATCCCTAAAATGATTGAGGACTGTTCAGAAAAATGGTACAATCAAACCTTGACCAAAGTAAATGACAGTGTGGTGAGATTGGGGATCATTGAAGGAGATTATCATTGGCATAAGCATGAAGGGGAAGATGAGTTCTTTTATGTAGTAAGTGGAAGGCTTTTGATAGATCTGGAAGACCAAACCATAGAATTGAAACCGAAACAAGGCACAACTATTTCAAAGGGAGTAATGCATAGGCCGAGAGCAATTGGTAAAACTGTGATCTTAATGGTAGAAGCATCCAGTATAGACCCGATCGGAACCATAACTCAATAGTAAAATGTTTACCGTTATCTACCAATTCAAGGTGAAGAAGATCCATCGGGCTGAATTCCTCGTAGCCTGGTCAGAAATGACCGAATTGATCAAGCAATATGAAGGGGGCTTGGGTTCTCGATTGCATCTGAACAAGGATGAAAGTTATTTGGCCTATGCTCAATGGCCTTCTAGGGAAAAATGGGAAGCTTCAGGAGACCACCTTCCTGCTGAAGCAGAACTGATCAGAAAGAAAATGAGAGAGTCTTGTGAATCGATAGAGACGATCTACGAAATGGATGTTGTGAAGGATCTCTTGATCAATCCTCATTAGAAGTAGGGAACTCTTCATCTTTGAACTTGTTCTTTTTCAGCTCAAAGTTCTTACCTAAGTAAACCTTTCTAACTTGCTCATCATTGGCCAGCTCTTCAGCTGTTCCGGCTTTTAATATACTTCCTTCAAAGAGCAAATAAGCGCGATCAGTGATGGCTAATGTTTCGTTCACATTGTGGTCTGTGATCAAGATGCCTATGTTCTTCTTTTTCAGATCAGCAACTATTCCCTGAATATCTTCTACTGCAATAGGATCAACACCTGCAAAAGGCTCATCCAATAAGATGAATTTAGGATCAGTTGCTAAAGCTCTGGCGATCTCTGTTCTTCTTCTTTCTCCTCCGGAAAGCAGATCACCCCTATTCTTTCTTACATGCTGCAAGCTGAATTCATCAAGCAAGCTCTCAAGCTTCGCAGCTTGTTCCTTCTTTGACAGATCGGTCATCTCAAGAATAGCCTTAATGTTATCTTCAACAGTTAGCTTCCTAAATACGGAAGCCTCTTGAGCCAGATAGCCAATTCCCTTTTGAGCCCTTTTATACATAGGCAGCTTTGTGATCTCTTCTTTGTCTAAATAGATCTTTCCCTGATTGGGAACAACCAAACCTACGATCATATAGAATGAAGTTGTTTTCCCGGCTCCATTCGGGCCTAATAGCCCAACGATCTCACCCTGGCTCACCTCAACAGATACTCCTTTTACAACAGTTCTGCTTTTATACTTCTTAACGATATTTTCGGCTCTTAACTTCATCTTATTCTAGAATTGGATCTCAAAGGCTCCTCTGATACCAAATTTCGCAATATCCGGGTGATCTAAGTAATTCAACCTCCACATTGCATCGATCCTAAAGATCTTAAAAATGTTCTCAACTCCTGCAGCAACTTCCATATAAGGCTGACTAAGCTCGTAAAAATTGGAAGGCATTACCATTTCTCTTCTATTTCTATCATCTAAACTTCCGGCAACGGCTCTGTAAGTAACGACTTCTCTCCACTTTAATTTTCTGAACAAGGGCATTTTATTTAAAAAGTAACCATCGAAATGGTGAGTAACAAATAAAGTAGCATACTGATCACTGATAAATTCGAAGAAGTTCATCAAGTTAAAGGCACTCTGGTCATAAAAGTAAGATTCGTTACCATTGTGGATCTCAAGAAGCGGATATGGCAAGGTTCCAAAGTACTTTCCTCCGGTTACCCTATACTCTGTAGAACCATAAACACCTAAACTGATCTCATCTGAAACTGCCAGTTCCAATTTCTGATAGTTGTAATCTCCATGGAATAGATCTTTCACCCCAAAACCCAGCTGCATTTCAAAGATCGGATAATCACTTCCCAAAGTGATCCTGTTAAACTCCCCTTCAACAAACTTCTCCTTATAGGCAAAACGGGTATAAAAACTTATCTCAGATGTGTTAAGGTACATATCATCGTAGAATCCTATCTCAGGATCCGGATCAAACCTTCTATACTCAAGGCTTCCCCTTGGACTCATGGTCCTCTTCTTTAAAAAAACCTTATTGGAAAGTCCTGTGATCCACTCTCGATAGTAGGAGAAATTGTACTCCTCAACATCCGTTAACTTATCATTAGGATTCCTCCTCAAGAAAGAAGAAAGAATGTTATCCTGACTAAAGGCATTCTGGCTCCATCCCAATTGCTCCAGATCGTGTTTGTATTGAAATTCCAAAAATTGCCGTGGGTTGTCATCCAACTTATATAATGCCCCGGCACCATATTTAAAGACCTCATCTTTGGTTCCGTAAGCTGTAAACGCATTGAACTGCACTCTTTTACTAAAGAACTTATTAGTTCTTCCACCTAGTCTGAATCTATTCCCTTCAACAGGGTTATAGCTATAAACTTTGAAATAAGGTCCAATATCTACCTTGCCAACCTCCCTATAACCTGTAAAGACCAGCTGAATAATATCAATAAAGGTTTTGAAGGCGGGAACATTCTCAACCGAATCGATCATCTCATAGATCTCTGCTTGATTTTCGGTCAAGGTGTCATGTCTGGCGGTATCCCAAAACTCATCTTCCTTCTTATTGGCATCTTCCAGCACGATCACATTATCGATCCCCTCAT
>JAUIGQ010000118.1 GCA_030429925.1 Bacteroidia bacterium
TTAGCTGTCCGTAGCTCACACAGTACTTGCTCTCCTGTGGAATTTCATTGATCATTCTGTTGATCAGCTTCAGGTTCAAGCTTCTTTTATAGGCTTCTCTTTCCGCATGGGTATCACCTTTGGTAGGCAGGTCCAGAGAAAAGACGGAAGGAGTAAATCCTTCTTCAGCTAATTCATTAGATACAAAATTGATCTTGGCAGAGGGAAGGACTTTTTCTATAAAGTTGACGAATTCTCTAGTGTTAGTGTAGGCATCTTCTATCCTTTGAAGCATGGATGGCATTTGCTCGGCTAAATAGAACAGTTGAAGATCAGTAGCTTCATTGTCACAAAGCTTTAAATGCTTCTCGATCTTTTCCATGAGTCCCGCTGCTTGTTCATTGGCAACACAATAACCGGCCGTGCATTTTCCTCCGCTCGGGAACTTTGATCCACTTACATAAGAGATGGTAGGTGTGCCGGATAGGATTCCATCCCGACTAGTAAATTGAACGTTCGGACAAAAGGTCTGATCCAGAATAAAGACAGGACCAATAGCACTTTTCCCGTCCTCTGTTATGCGTCTTTCGTCCAGCGCTTTTCTCAGCGCCTCCAAGTCCGGTACTTCAACCCTAGGGTTGGTAGGAATTTCCGCAATGATATAAGGAACCGCATCTTCCTTAGCCAATTGATCCAGGATCCTTTCAATTCCCTCTACCATATCTTTGTCTCCGTCTACTTCCAAGTCGATCACATCAACTAGATCAATGGCTGCAGCTACTCTTCTAGCTTGATCATTGGTACCACCATAACAATTGGTAGGGACAATGAATTTGATGGCTTTATTGGGATGATTTTGAAAAGCATGATCCACCAAGCCCATCATGATGGCGTATTGAATGGATAAGCCCGAGGAACCTACCAATGCGTCTTTTGTTGTACCGGTTACTTCCTTGATGGTGTTAAGAACGATTGATCTATTTTTTGCAGAATCTTCCATTGTTTCTGCCGAATCAGCTTTCCCTAGTATTAGTTTCAAAGCCTGAAAGCAGTTGGCGGGCGTCATAGCAATGGTTTCCCTTCTTCGAACATGCTGGATAGCAGAAATGTAGTCGTCATTTTCTTGGCTAATGGAAACGACACTTCCCAAGCCTTCTTGCAGATTGAGGTAGAAATCGACTTTTGGGTCTTCACTAACCTTTGCTATGGATGATTCAGACTCGATCAGTAGAGTAGTGCCTTGAAAGTCTGGGAGATCACTTGCATCAGCTATCTCTTTTAATTCGAATTGATAGCCATAAATGTTTTGTATGGATCCGGCATCAAAACCTTTGGGTAATCGACCTTTATAGCAGATCAAACTGGGTTGATTGTCCAATGAATTCTTGCGCAAGACTGCTAGGAGAGGAGTGGTTACCGAGGAAAAGCAGATGACATTTCTTGAAGGAAGTCCGTTCTCTTTGGCGATGGCCCACTCCAATACAGAAGAAAGTGGATGACCAAGTCGGATATAATCATAAGCTGTTGGTAATTGATATAGCGAGTAAGTATCATAGTTTCCCTCTGAGTAAAGCTTTTCGAACTCCTCAATGAACTCCGTTTTAGCCTTCTCTTCTTTATAAATATCTAGTCGGTGAGTGGTGAGGTTCAACCAATCGTTAGGATAATTCTCAACGACCTTTTCTAGGTAATTCTTCAGCTTGATATCTCGCATTTTGTTCTTTTCAGATTGAGATTGCAAAATTAGGAATCTACTATCGAGAAACTAGAAATAAGAATAGAGATTAATAAATGTTCAGAGTAACAGATTATAAGATAGAATAAAAATGCCTCCTTTTTTTTTACTTTTAACTTTCAGCTATCCCATTTAGACTAGGTTTTTGAAAAAGCTATTTAGACTTTCTTTCTTGCTTCTCATCTTTATTGTTTCAAGTTGCAAGACTTGTATTGAATGTGAATGTAAGAAAAATGGTTTTGAGGTTATTGAGGAAGATTGCTTGTATACAACCAGTAGTTCAGATGCTTCTAGAAATTTTGAAAACAGTTTAAAGGAACAAGGCTATGAAGAATGTGTTTGTACCTATTCTAATCTGAACTTTTAAGTACGTAAATTTTTCTTCTTCTCTTGCCACATGAAGTAAGCTTGCTCTACTTCATAATTCAAACTCTTGCTGAATAGGGGTTGGCTCACTAACGTTCGCCTAACCTAATGGGGGTACTTCAAAAGTCCAACTCTTGCTACCTTCGGTAGCTTGTGTTTTTTGTTTCTAACTCTTCGCTCAAGCAAGCTTCGCTCAGCTTAAAAACAAAAAACCCACCCCTTTCGGGGCAGGTTTTGGACTTTTGGGTGGAAGATGGGATTCGAACCCACGACCTCCTGAACCACAATCAGGCGTTCTAACCAGCTGAACTACAACCACCATTTTGCTCTAAAGAGCTCAAAATCTTCACTATATAGGGCTTCAATGTTGGGGCATTGCCCTGCGAAGCTCCTTCGGAGCGAAGGAGGGCAAAGTTATTAAAATTCCTTTCACATTAACGTAAATTTTATGCCTTTTAATGATCCTATTTTGAATCTTTGTTGAAGTAGAATTTCTCAATCTCAGGAAGCTGCTTTTTGTAAAGTTCAACATCCCACTTAAAGCCAAAGCGCTGGGTGTATTCATCCAATGGACCTAAGCCCATTTCCTGTCGTCTGATATCTACTCTTTCCGGATCGGCTAAGGGTAATACTATTTTTTCTCCGGTTTCAGGATGTGATCCAATTTGGCTGCCGTACAATTGATGTCTTTTGTTCCTCAAATTGATCCGGTCTTCCAACAATGCCAAACTGGAAGCATTGGCATTCCCTTTCTTCACAGCCTCTTGCATCATGGGCAAATACTTCTCTTGGGTTTCTAAGGGTGCATGTTGGATCACCAAGAACAAAGTTGAGTTGCCTCTGCTTCCGATCACATCGCTTCCCAACCAACCTCTTTCATCCAGGATCTTCGTCACAGCTACCTCATTGGTAGAATCTGTTATTCTCCACTTTTTATAGAAGGCTTTCATTTCAGGACTGTCGCGCTCATACTTTTCACTCATCTCAAAATAAGTATTTCTGATACCCTGATCCTTTTCGTAAATACTGTCCAACTGATTTACCAGTTCCATATCCAGGTCTTTCTCTTTTTCAGTTTTCAACGAATCTAGTTTTTGTTTGAATTCTTTCCAGCGATCGTCCTTCCTTAGATTGGCAAGATCTTGATCTACCTTCATCACATGGGTGTATGAATTGTACAAATAATCTCCCTGCTTCTCTAAAAGATAAAAGAGGTGATAAAAGGAACTGTCTACCTTCTCAGCTAAGGAGTAAGAGCAAGCTGCATTGTATCGATCATTGGCATACGCCTTTCCGTTCAACTCCAAAAAGCCTCTATCATAGGCCCTGGCCGAGGCAAGGTAATCCTTAGCTTGATAAAGGCTGTCGGCAATTTTTATGTACTTCTTATAGTTGCTCTGATCTTGTCCCGATAGCAGATAAGTAGAGACCAATAGGAGAAGGAGTAGACTTATTTTCTTCATGATTCTGATTTTCAAAACCAAAAGACGAAAAATTGAGTGGAATAGATATTATTTTTATCAAGTTTTAACACAAGTAGAATTCATGATCAGAGTCGCCATTACCATTATATCCTTTTTAATGTTCATTTCTTCAGCATCTGCACAGTACAGTTTGAAGGAGCAAAAGATCGGGGAGAAGGTATTCAAACTGATGAATGAAACCTATGGCTTTTATGAGGATGAAGCTTTACAAGGCTGGGTTGAAAAGGTTGGGAAGCAATTGGAAACCCAATTACCTCCTGAGTATACTTTTCAATATTTCATTACCGATCAAAATGATTTGAATGCCTTTGCTACAGCAGGAGGATATGTTTTTGTAACCAGAGGATTATTGGCCTTGGTGAGCAATGATGATGAATTGGCAGGTGTGTTGGCCCATGAGATCTCTCATGTTACTGAAAAGCATGCAACCAAATCAAATCGTGCTTCTATAATACCTTCCTTATTAGAATTGCCGGCCAACATCATTGGGGCTTTAACTTATTCCGAGATTGGGGATATTCTGAATCTACCTATCGAGCTGACAGCAGGCTTAGCGCTTTCTGCCTACAGTAGGTCTCAAGAAAGAGATGCAGATAAGATGGGTGTTGAACTGGCTCACAAAGCAGGATTCAATCCTTACAGTTTAATGAATGCGCTGACCAAACTAGACGAGTTTACCAAGACTGCTTATGATATTGAGACCAAGAAAAACTTGTACAATGATCATCCAATGACTGAAGATCGTGTGAAGTACCTGAACGAGCTGCTCACTAAAATGGAAGTGGAGGAAGTAGCCATGAAAAGTGGTTCTACTGTTCAAGCTCAAGACGGACTGGTATTCGGTCAGAACCCTCAGAAGGTCATGTTGAGGAATAATGTAGCCATTCATTTGGGTTTGAGATTCTATATGGAATTTCCCGAAGGATATACTGTCAATAAAAGCAATCGCGCTCTTACTGCGGTTTCTGAAGATGGGAGATCTACCATTTTAATAACCATTGATTCCCTAACTGAGCAGCCTGAAGCGACGGCTAAATTGGAATTATCTCAATTGAATGATGTTTCTGTTATTGACGAAGGTAAGGACAGGGTTAATGGAATGGAATCTTACAAGGCTTTGATAGAGCAAAGTAAAACTAAGTACCCCGATATGAAAGGGGAGATCCACTGGGTGAAGAATCCAATTTCCGGAAAGTTGATACGAATTGTGACACTAACTCCCATTGAAGAAGCTGATAGCAGAATTCAGGAATCTATTTCCAGCCTGAGATTGCTGAAGATGGATGAATTGGATGATTGGACCTATTGGCAACTGAACTTGGTGGAAGATGCAAATCTTGAACAACTTGCAAAGGAGGGTCCTCAATTCGTTAGGATACTGCAATTGCTGAACGATCTGAAGGAAGATGAATACACTGTTGATGAGGGAATGAAATACAAGGTGCTGGAGAGAAAGACCATTTCTGAGTACCGATAGAAGCCTTCCTTCTTCTTATAGAAAAAGCCCGTCGTTACGCAAAACGAACAACGGGCCCCAACCAAACCAAACCTAAATCTATTAGGTTCAGTTCTAAGACAATCTAACTCCAATTTTGTTGAGTGAGACTTGACTTTTTTAGTACTTGGAAATTATGGGAGATAGAATACTCGGATTATAAATCCAAGCTAGCTATAGTGCAAATCCGATTTGCCCTTAATAATACTTTTGAAGATTGAAGTTTGAAATTTGAAGTTTGTAATTTTTGCGTAGCAAAAATTACTGCTCTTCCTCGATCAGCCAAAGCGCTTCTTCTAATTCGCCTTTGGCTTTATTGTCTTTTTGCTGGTCGGCAAGCTTGATACCTGTTTGATAGATACTTCTTGCCTTCTCTAGATTATCACGACCTTCATAGAGTTGCCCCAATTTGTAATAGGCACCGATATAATCAGGGTCTTCGGTCATGAGCTCTTCAATGATCCTAATAGCATCGTTGATCTTTCCTTCCTTTTCATATTCCAAGGCTAGGGCATAGGTTAGAAAGCTGTCCTTAGGATCAGTTTTCAGCATTTTCTTTATTTCGTCAACTCTACTCAAATCTCTTGCGAATATATTGAATGATTTCCTTTTTTCTATCGGCTTGAAACCATTTTATCTCATTATCTTTCTTAAACCATGTTAATTGCCTTTTGGCATATCTGCGACTGTTCACTTTGATCTTCTCAATAGCCTCTTCCAGGCTCATATTTCCTTCAAAATGATCGAACAATTCTCTATAGCCTACAGTCTTTAGTGCATTATGAGCTTTGTAGGGGTGAACAGACCTGGCTTCCTCTACCAAGCCGTCAGCGATCATTTGGTCAACCCGCCTATTGATCCGATCATACAATTTATCCCTGTCCATCTCCAATCCGATCTTCAATATCTCAAATTCTCTTTCCTTCTTCTTTCCTTTTCGCAGTTGAGAATAGGGACCGTTGCTTAATCTACAGATCTCTATGGCTCTCATTAATCTTTTGCTGTTGTTCAGATCGATCTCCTCAAAAAAATCAGGGTCTAAGAGCTTGAGTTCATTTTGCAGATCTTCAATTCCATTTTCAGCTAATCTCTTTTTGAGCTCCTCTCTGATCAATGGATCTGCTGAGGGGAGGTCTTCATCAAAGCCTTCTAATAGAGCATTCACATACATGCCTGAGCCTCCACAAAGAATAACCTTTTCCTTTGTTTTGAAATAATTAGAGAGAAATTCCAGTACATCTTTCTCGAACCGACTGGCATTGTATTCTTCAGCTATGGAGAGATGGTCGATAAAATGATGTTTTGCCTGCTTTTGTTCTTCTTCAGTAGGTTTGGCTGTTCCTATACTCAGCTCCTTGAAGAATTGTCTTGAATCGGCAGAGATGATCTCTGCATCGAATTCCGCAGATAGTTCTATGGCCATTCCTGTCTTCCCGACAGCTGTCGGACCCACTACAGAGATCAATATGGGTCTTCTGTTCATGCTGAGATCAATATAGGTCTTCGTAATCGTCTAGTGACTCAAAGTCTTCATTGTCGAAGAGGTCATCATTTTCTTCTTCCAAGCCCTCATCTCCCAACATGGCTTTGATCAAAATGCTTTCTGCATCTTCAGGATCTACATCAACGATCAGGTCTTTGGGCAGATGGCCATGTTTCTTAGAGAACTGGATCTCTGAAATATCTTCATCTATAGTTTCCATGAGTTCAACAGAGAAGGTTACCTCGTTCAGGAAATCATAAGTGTAAACGATCAAGTCTCCAACTTCCTCAAAGACCTCGCTGAGCTTTACATCCTTCATCAGGCTGCTGTTCTCATCAAAAGCCTCTAATTGATAGTCGACTTCAATTCCAAGGTCTTCATCGATCTTGCTAAAGCCTGCCATTTGATCGGCACTCAGTTCAAAGGCCTTCAAGATAGCGTGATGCAGTTCCAATAATGTGTTATTGGTAGTTGTCTTCAGATCCCTAAAAACGATCTGCTCTCCATCCCATAAAACTTTAAGTAGATAAGACATGTATCAAATTAACAACAATGAAAATTAAATTTAGTGCACCCTAGGTACTTTTCAGTCCCAGTTTTTTTCCTTCTTCCAGCATTTTCTGCCAAGCTTCCTCTCTTTTGTTTTCTATCTCTCCATCCAGGATAGCTTCGCGAATGGCAGTTTTGATCATGCCTACTTCCTTTGAGGGTCTCAAGGAGAAGTGATTCATGATCTCATCCCCGGAGATAGGAGGTTGCCAGTTTCTCAATCGATCTTTTTCTTCTACTTCCTTCAGTTTCTCTTCAACCAATTGGAAGTTCTTCGCATATTTTTTCTGCTTCTTGGGATTCTTGGTGGTAATGTCTGCGGAGCATAATTTCATTAGATCGTCAATGTCTTCTCCTGCCTCAAAGAGTAATCTTCTCACAGCTGAATCCGTAACAGTTTCCTTAACCAATGCAATTGGTCTTAGGTGAAGTCGCACCAGTTTCTGGACATATTTCATCTTTTGATCCAATGGAAGCTTGAGCTTCTTAAATATCTTGGGCACCATACGTGCCCCCTTGTCTTCATGACCGTGAAAGGTCCAGCCAACCTTAGGATCAAAGCGTTTGGTAGCCGGTTTGGCAATATCGTGCATAATAGCGGCCCAACGCAGCCAGAGATCATCCGTTAGCTCAGAAATATTGTCGAGGACTTCCAAAGTGTGGTAGAAATTGTCTTTATGGCTCAATCCGTTTTTACTTTCTACACCTTGCAGTTCAACCATTTCAGGGAAAATGATCTTTAACAATCCGCTTTCATATAACAACTCAAAACCAATAGAGGGTTTCTTGCTGAGAACGATCTTGTTCAACTCATCGATGATCCTTTCCTGAGAAACGATCTTGATCCTTTCTTTCTCCTTGCTGATCGCCTCGAAGGACTCTTCTTGAATGTGAAAACCCAACTGACTGGAAAAGCGAATGGCCCTCATCATTCTTAAAGGGTCATCTGAGTAGGTTTGAGATGGATCCAGGGGAGTGCGGATCATTTTATTGTTCAGGTCTTCAA
>JAUIGQ010000119.1 GCA_030429925.1 Bacteroidia bacterium
CAGTTCCAGGCAGCTCAGACTACTATCTTGGAAGTGTGATCTCCTACTCTAATGAGGTCAAGATAGATCAATTGGGAGTTAAGAAAAGCGCTATTGAGGAGAAAGGAGCAGTAAGCAAAGAAGTTGTTGAGCAAATGGCCATGGGTGTTCGGGAAAAGCTAGGTGCAGACATCGCCTTAGCTACTTCAGGTATAGCAGGTCCTGATGGTGGTAGCGAAGAAAAGCCAGTGGGTACGGTATGGATAGCATTGGCTGCTGCTGAGGGTGTATATTCTCGCAAGTTTAACTTTGAAAAGAACAGAGGCAGGAATATTAGGAGAGCTTCACTTTCTGCCCTTAGCATGTTACGCAGATACTTCCAAGGAAAACTTTTTGATTAGAAATTTGGCTTTAGCAGATACTTGGAATAGAAGTCATCTATGAACTTCACAGCCTCGTCCACGCTATCTGTAAGAAAAAATAGATCAAGATCCTCCTTATTGATATTGTTGCTCTTTTCCAATAAAGTTCCTTTGATCCAATCCAATAAGCCCGTCCAATAGTCCTTCCCGATCAAGACAATAGGAAACTTCCCGATCTTTTCAGTTTGAATGAGGGTAAGTGACTCAAAAAGTTCATCCATTGTTCCAAATCCTCCGGGCAGCACAACGAAACCTTGAGCATACTTTACAAACATGAGTTTTCTTACAAAGAAGTAGTTGAATCTCAAGCTTCTTTCTCTATCTATATAGGGATTGTCGCTCTGCTCAAATGGTAGGTCAATGTTCAATCCCACAGATTTACCACCTGCTCTTTGAGCTCCTTTATTGGCGGCTTCCATAATTCCGGGTCCTCCTCCTGTAATGATCCCATAACCTTTCTGACAGATCTTGAAAGCAAGATCATCAGCCATTTTGTAATGTGGATGTTCTTTAGCCGTTCTAGCTGATCCGAAGATGGATACACAAGGACCAATTTTAGACAAGCGATCAAACCCATCCACGAATTCAGACATGATCCTGAAGATGATCCATGAATCATTTGATCTGATCTCACTCCATTCCTTTTCTTTGAAACTCTTGCTTATTTCGTCTTCTTGCTTACCCATTTTCCAATTCTAGTTTTAAATATTTTGATGTATGACCCTTTCCTGATCTTGCAACCTCTTCCGGTGTCCCTTTTACAATGATCTCTCCTCCTTTTTTACCTCCTTCTGGTCCCAAGTCAATGATATGATCGGCTACCTTGATAATATCTAAGTTATGCTCAATGATCAGTACGGTGTTTCCTGAAACTACAAGACGGTTCAAAACTTGAAGAAGGATGCGTATATCTTCAAAATGCAGTCCTGTAGTTGGTTCGTCCAAGATATAAAAAGTGTTGCCGGTGCTTCTCTTGGCTAGTTCTGTTGCCAATTTCACTCTCTGAGCTTCACCTCCGGAAAGTGTGGTGCTTGCTTGTCCAAGATGAATATAGCCCAATCCAACCTCTTTTAAGGTTCTGATCTTTTGAAGTATGGAAGGGATGTTCTCAAAGAAATCAACTGCTTGATTCACCGTCATGTTCAGCACATCGCTGATCGATTTGCTTTTATATCTTACTTCCAGTGTTTCTCTATTGTATCTTTTCCCATAGCATTGAGGGCATTCTACATACACATCCGGTAGGAAGTTCATCTCAATTGTCATGAGTCCCGCACCTTGACAATGCTCGCATCGGCCCCCTTTTACATTAAATGAAAATCTTCCCGGCTTATACCCTCTGATCTTGGCTTCAGGAAGGGCTGCAAAGAGGTTTCTGATATCGGTAAATACTCCGGTATAGGTTGCAGGATTTGATCTGGGTGTTCTGCCAATAGGCGATTGATCGATCTCTATGATCTTATCAATGTGTTCTACTCCCTTTATTGATCCGTAAGGAAGTGGATTCTTTTTGGCACCGTAGATCTCTTTGTTTAGGATAGGGTAGAGGGTTTCATCGACCAAGCTGGATTTACCACTTCCCGATACTCCGGTAATGCAAATTAGTTTCCCCAATGGAAAATCCACATTTAACTTCTTCAGGTTGTGACCACTTGCTCCCTTCAATGAGATCTTATACTTTGCTCCTTTCCCTTTTCTTCTCTTCTTGGGAACTTCTATCATCTTTTCACCCCTTAGGTAAGCAGCAGTTAGGCTTTTACCTTTCTTTAAATCCTCAGGTTTTCCTTCTTCAACTATTTCTCCACCATGCCTGCCTGCTCCAGGTCCTATGTCTATCAAATGATCGGAGGCCAGCATAATGTCTTTATCGTGTTCCACAACGATTATGGAATTCCCTATATCTCTCAGTTGGATCAATGCTTCAATCAGCTGATGATTATCCTTTTGGTGTAGCCCAATACTTGGCTCATCAAGTATATAGAGAACTCCAACCAATTGTGATCCGATCTGAGTAGCCAGTCGGATCCTTTGGGCTTCTCCGCCACTCAGACTTCTGGCCGACCTGTTTAAGGAAAGATAGTTCAAGCCAACATCTAGCAGAAAATTGATCCTACTTCTTAGCTCTTTGATGATCTCTTTTGAAAGAATTTGTTGCCTTTCATTGAACTCCTTTTCTATGGATTGGATCCATATTGCCAATTCACTTATATCTATTTCACTAAGATGAGCTATGTTCTTATCTGCTATCTTAAAGTGCAGAGCTTCCTTCTTAAGTCTGCTTCCTCCGCATTCTGAACACTTGACCTTATTCATGAACTGAACCGCCCACCTGGCAATTGATTTTCCTTTGTTCTCTTCGTATTGTCTTTCTATGAATCCAACGATCCCTTCAAATTCAAATGCGTGTTTCGAGGTTGACTTACCTTCCTTTTCCTGAATGTAGATGGGTGAATTGGTCCCATTTAAAATGGTTTGCACCAGCTCATCACTTAAGTCCTTTACAGGAGTGCTTAAGGTGAAGCCAAAGTGTTCTACTAATTTTTCGATCTGTTTGAAGATCCACTTTTGAGAATACTTTCCCAATGGCTTGATCGCACCCTGCTTGATGGATTGTTTATCATTGGGGATCAGTTTAGAGCGGCTCACCTCAGCAATTTCTCCAAGGCCATTGCATTTTGGACATGCTCCATAGGGCGAGTTGAAGGAGAAAGAATTGGGTGAAGGCTCATCATAGGATATGCCTGTGGTGGGGCACATCAAGTTCTTGCTAAAATAGCGCGGCTCTTGATCTTCCTTGCCCTTTTCCAATAGCATAACAATCCCTTTTCCATGCTTCATAGCTGTGCTCAGTGCCTCTCTTATCCTGGCGCTATCTTCTGAATGAACATTCAAGCGGTCTACAACTATCTCTATGTCATGTGTCTTGTATCGATCCAGTTTTGTGTTCCTGTCGATGTCTATGATCTCTCCATCAACTCTAGCTTTTAAGAAGCCCTGTTTCAAGATCGATCGAAAGAGCTCGGCGTAATGCCCTTTTCTTCCTTTGACCAAGGGAGCAAGAATACTTACTGATTTTTCATTGTAGTCTTTCAAGATCAAGTTGAGGATCTCTTTTTCAGAGTACTTGACCATCTTTTCTCCGGTATTATAGGAATATGCTTCCCCTACCTTTGAATAAAGAAGTCTGAGAAAATCATATACCTCTGTAATGGTTCCAACTGTGGAACGTGGGTTTTTGCTCACCGTCTTTTGCTCTATGGCAATGACCGGCGACAGGCCATCGATCTTGTCAACATCAGGTCGCTCTAAACTTCCTAAGAATTGTCTGGCATAAGAAGCAAAGCTTTCTATATACCTTCTTTGACCTTCAGCATAAATTGTATCAAAGGCAAGGGAAGATTTTCCACTTCCACTCAGGCCTGTGATGACCACTAGTTTTTCACGGGGAATGCTAAGACTTACATTTTTAAGATTATGCACTCTTGCACCTTCGATCTCTAGATCTTCTACAAAAAGACTCTCCGCCATTGATTTTGGAGTATGATTGAGTTTAGCTAAAGAAACTCTTGAAGTGGAACTTAGTTCAACTTGTAATCTTTAGAAAGGGGCAATTTGATCGAATAGACCTTCCCACTTTCATTTTTAAGATATACTTGTCTAAGCCAAGGATTGAAATGCTTGAGGATCTTATAGCTGATCTCGTGATCTTTCGAAAAGCTTGCCAGATCATTGATAGAACTATCAACTTCTACTTCATTGAACTCTAAGGGAGGATAGAGATCTTTCTTCCGAATATGGAATCCATAATTCTCTGGCTGGTTAAAGATTTGCTTAACTGCCATGATCCTAAACATATATCTAGCAGTTTCTTGGTTCAGTAAGAGATCGTAATAATTATCGGTCTTTTGCCTTTCCAATTCTTGATCTATCCTGTTCATTCCAGTGTTATAGGAAGCGGCAACCAAGGACCAATCATTATATTTTTCGTAGGCATCCAACAGATATTTACAGGCAGCTTCAGTAGACTTCTCAATATGGTATCGTTCATCAACTTGAGAGTTAACTTCCAAGCCATATTCTTTTGCTGTTTTCTCCATGAACTGCCAATAACCAGCAGCTCCAACAGGTGAAACAACATTTTGCAACCCACTTTCTACCAATGCTAAATATTTGAAATCATTTGGAATTCCGTTCTTTTCTAAGATGGGTTCAATTACCGGAAAGAAACGATTGGCCCTTTTAAAGTATAGAATGGTGTTAGAATGATAATAGGTGTTCGAATGTAATTCCCTATCAAACCTTTCAAAAACCTCAGGATCGCTCATTGGAACCTTTTGGCCGGCAAACTCAAAAGTCTCAGGTGGACTTAAACTATAGATGTTATAGCTTTCCTTAATTTTTTCAACGTGCTCATTTTCCGTTTTTTCTGCAGTCATACTATTGATGAAGACTTGGGTGATCCCAATTCCTGCCAATATGAATACCAACGATCTAAGCAGTTTTCCGAAGTTGTTTTTCATGCTTTTCTTCCTTCTTTTTTCCTAGCTTCAAAGTACTGACTAAATATAACGAAAGGAATACCAAAATCGCATAAGCAGTAAACAGAATTGTAAACAGGCCTGTCCACTGATTTGCAACCAATAAGATAAAGCTAAGTGAGGCAGAAACAATGCCTAAGCCTGCCAATAAAAGAGCAACAGATTGTTCAGATAAACCCATGTACGAAAGATGATGGGTTGTATGGTCTTTTCCTCCTACGAAAGGAGAACTGCCTCTTGCTATTCTATTGATCACAACCGTTGTTGTGTCTGAAAGAGGCACAATAAAAGCCAATACTACCAGAAGAACTCTGCTGATAGAGGTCATATGTTCAGCAGGATAGTTCCATAAGAACTTGATCGAGAGGGCTGCAAGACAAACACCGAGGAACTGACTTCCCGTATCACCCATATACATTTTAGATGGACTCCAATTAAAGAACAAGAACCCAAGAAGTGCACCTGCCAGGCCTACCAATATCAAGAAATAGAGAGAGTTCAAGGTTTGGGATAGGATCAAAGAGATCAATAGTGCACCAATAACAGAGACAGAGGCAATAGTAGCTACAGCATCCATATTGTCGAGCATATTGATTGAATTCATAATGCCCACCACCCAAAAGACAGTAAGTGCATAATTTGCTATGTCGTAATCGAATAACTCAATAACATTCCCGGTGCTAACCAATGTAATTCCACATAAGAATTGAGCAATGAACTTTAAGCTGGGGTTGGTATTGTAGGCATCATCTGCCAATCCGATCAAAAATGCCAAAGATGCAGCTGAAATGAATCCAACAAAACGGGTATCAAACTTTTCCGGCAGGTCGGGAAAAAGGAATTGACTTACCGTAAGTGAAAGCAAGAATACAATAAAGAAGGAAATGCCGCCAAAAGATGGTTTTGCGGTAGATGCCCATCGAATTACCTTGTCATCGATGTTCCTGATCCCTAGGTTCCTTGAAAATCTTAGAAAGATCCTATTGACAAGAACACTAAAAACGAGTGAACAAACAAATAATAATAATCCTTTGGCTGCGTAGATCTCCATGGTTAAAATGGACTTTTAAAGTCTTGAAACTTAATAGCTTTACGATCTTTTTCCGAAACAGTTGGGTTTTCTACTCCCCATTTTATATTTATATCACTGTCGTTCCATAAAATGCTTTGCTCTGATTCTTTGTTATAGAAGTCAGTGCATTTGTAGGAAAAGATGGTGTCGTCTTCCAAGGTAAGGAATCCATGCGCAAATCCCGCAGGAATAAAAAGTTGTGTCTTGTTTTCTTCGCTTAGCAGGATAGAATAATACTCTCCATAAGTAGGAGATCCAGGTCTGATATCCACGGCTACATCTAGCACAGATCCTTTGATGACTTGTACCAGTTTTCCTTGTGCATGCGGAGGGGCTTGAAAATGCAGACCTCGGAGCACATTCTTGGTCGACTTAGAGATATTATCCTGAACAAAACGATGATCAAATCCTTGTTCCTTGAGCTTCGCCTGATTGAATGACTCAAAGAAATAGCCTCTTTCATCCGGAAAAACCCTGGGTTGAATGATCAAGAGGTCTTTGATGTTCGTTTCTTTAATCTCCATACTATTTCTTCTTGAAGAAGTCTAAAATAGATTTTTTCTTTTCATCACTTTCTTCATAGTATCCATAGCCGTATCCATAGCCATATCCATAGCCGTACCCGTACCCATAACCATAACCGTATCCATAACCATAACCGTAGCCATACCCATAGCTTCTCTTCTTAGAGTCTATACCATTGAGTACCACTGAAAGGTTATGGATGTTATTCTCGGTAATGAGTCGGTCTATGCTCTGGATGAAGTTCTTTCTTGAGTATTCAGCCCTAAAAATATAGATCGGATAGTCTGCCTTTTGGATCACTTCAATACCATCTGTTACCAATCCAACCGGTGGATTGTCACAAATAATAAGATCGTAGCTTTTCTTCAAATGATTGATGATCTCATTGAGTTTTCCATTGATGATCAACTCTGATGGGTTAGGGGGGACTGGACCTGCCGTAATAAAGTCAAGATTTTCTTGCTTACTGTGGTGGATACAGTTTTCAATGGTATCCTTTTCAATAAGCAATGTGCTCATTCCTTTGGTATTTTCTGCGTCAAAACCCTTGTGGATCTTTGGTTTCCTCATATCAAGATCCAGGATGATCACTTTCTTTCCACTGTAGGCAATTATACCTCCCAGATTGATGGCGATAAAGGTCTTTCCTTCACCGGAAACAGTTGAGGTAACAGCCATGATCTTCGGACCTTTCTCTTTGGAAATGAATTGAAGGTTGGTTCTAATGGCTCTGAATGATTCTGCTATGAGCGATTTAGGGTTCTTATTAACGATCAACTGAGAGATAGGAATGTCTTTCTTGTACTTCGGCACCACTCCCAAAACACTTACATTTGAATGAGAGTGTCTTACAATTTCTCCAACGGAGGTGATCTGATTGTGGAAAAGATATTTGATAATGACGATCAACAGACTGATGAGCAACCCAGCAGCTAAAAAGCTAGTTAAGATCAATTCCTTATTAGGAGAGATAGGCGTGCCTGAAACCTTTGCCTCTTCTAATTCATTTACATTGGAAACGAATCCCTCCTGGGAAATGGAATACTCAGTCTTTTTCTCTAGAAGCAGAGTATAGAACTTCTCGTTGATATCATAAGTACGCTTTAATCGAAGTAATTCTACTTCCTGATCCGGAACGTCAAAAAAGCTTTCTTCCAAATCTCTCACCTTCTCATTCAGTCTTTCTAGGCGATCCTCTAGCTTTTCACTTAGAGAAGAAATGCTGCTGATGATCAGCTTCTTTTGAATGTCTATCTGATAATCGATCTTTTTAGCAGGAGCACTTTCTTCTTTTGTAGTGTAAAGTAGTTGCTGTTTTTCGATCAATAGATCATTCAATCCATCTAAGAGTCGACTGATCCCACTTTCATAATTGGTGCCGGCTAATGCGGAGAGCAATTCATAAACATCAATATCATCCTCTTTATTGATCTTCGATCTGATCTGATCCAAGAGGGAAAGTTGAATATCCAGATCAATTCTCTTTTCGTCTAATTGATTCAATC